>NZ_JBSFDD010000016.1:0-195682 GCF_053593715.1 Streptomyces sp. NPDC002125
GGTGCCCACCACCACATCGGCGGTGGTCCTGCTCAGGTCCTGGATGATCCTCGCGTCGGTGAACTTGCTGTACTGGGCGTAGAACTCCTCCTGGCCAGACCGGTCATCTGTTCCACCTGGAGGACCGCCTGGTGGACGAGGAGGTCGAGGCCTCCCACGACACCGGCGCCCGTGGCCGCCCAGCGCGAGGCCAGGGCGGTCGGCCAGGGCTCGTACAGCACGTCGAAGAGGGTTCCGGGGGCCGGCGGGACCACGTCCGCCAGCGCGTCCGTGGTGCCGGCCGGGGTGGTGGCGATGACCAGGGGGGCGTGCAGCGCCTCCTCGGCCCGGGCCCAGTCCGCGACGCGGACGTCGGCCCCGAGGCGTTCGCCCCAGCCGCGCATCTCGTCGGCCCGTGTCGCGCTGCGCACATAGGCCGTGACGGGCCCGGTGCAGATCTCGGCGAGGGCGGCCAGCGCGGAGGACGCGGTCGCTCCGGCTCCGAGGACGGCCGCGGACTCCACCTTCTCGACCCCGCGCTCGCGCAGGGCCGCGATCATCCCGGGGATGTCCGTGTTGTCGCCGAGGCGCCGGCCGTCCTCGGTGAGGACCAGGGTGTTGACGGCCTCGACCGACGCCGCCGTCGGACTGATCTCGTCCAGCAGCGGGATCACCGCGCGCTTGAGCGGCATGGTCAGGGAGAGCCCCGCCCAGGAGGAGTCCAGCCCCTCGACGAAGCCGGGCAGCGCCGCCTCGTCGATGTCGAAGCTGTCGTACGACCAGCCCTCCAGGCCGAGCTCCGCGTACGCGGCGCGGTGCAGGGCCGGGCTGAGGGAGTGGGCGATGGGCGAGCCGAGGACGGCGGCGCGGCGGGTGGTGCTCACTGGTTGGCCTTGTTCTCTTCGTACTGCTTGCGGTTGCGCTCGTGCTCCTCGTTCGTCACGGCGAACAGCGTCTTGTCCTCGGTGACGGAGACGAAGTAGTACCAGGGGCCGTCGGCCGGGCTGATCGCCGAGTGCAGCGCGTCCGCGCCCGGATTGGAGATCGGGCCGAGCGGCAGGCCCTTGATGCTGTACGTGTTGTACGGATCGTCGATCTTCCGCAGATCGTCGACGGCTCCCACATCCAGCGTGCTCTCATCCCGGATGTAATTGACCGTGGAGTCGAATTCGAGCCTGCCGACGGTTTCGAGATTGTCAGGCTTGAGCCGGTTGTAGACGACCCTCGCGACCTTGTCGAAGTCGTGCTTGTACTTGCCCTCTTTCTGGACGAGGCTCGCCACGGTGATGACGTCGAGCGGAGAGTCCAGATTCAGCTTCTGGGCATTCTCCTCGAGATCGAGTTTCGCGTATTCCTTCTTGGCCCGGGTGACCATCTTCTTCAGCGCGTCCTCGGGCTTGGAGCCCTTGGGGACCGCGTACGCCGCCGGGAAGAGGAATCCTTCCAGCGGGTCCTTGATTCCCGGGTCGTCGTCCGCCCATTCGGGCAGCCCGAAGCTCTCGGCCTTCGTCTTCGCGACACCGGCGGTGGTGCCGGACTTCAGCTTCAGCCTCTTGTCGATCGCCGCGTAGACCCCGGTGGTGCTGGTTCCCTCGGGAATGATCATCGCGTCCTGGCTGGACGGGCTCAGCATCAGCTCGACAGCACTGTCGGCGGACATCTCCTTCTTCAGGAGATAGACACCGGCCTGAATGGACTTCCCCTTGGGATTTCCGTTCTGGGCGGAAATGAAGGCGTCGACCGATTTCACGACGCCGGCCTTCTTGAGGATGTTCGCGATCTCGTTCCCGAACGCGCCCTCGGGGATCTCGACCTCGACCGTGCTCGTGCCGTCACCCGCGTAGTCCGGGGCCTCGCCGAACTGGCTCTGGTAGTAGGAGTAACCGAAGTAACCCACCCCGCCGAGCCCGCCGACGAGGACCGCGGCGACGCCGAGGCACGCGCAGCCGTTGCGGCTCTTCTTCTTGCCCTTGCCGCGGCGGTCGCCGCCCCGCCGGGACTCGCGCGGGTCGTCGTCGTAGTCGTCATCGTCGTCCCGCGAGCCGCGCGACCCGCGGGATTCGCGCTCCTCGGCCGGCTCGTCCGCGCCGGTGAAGAAAGGATGCGTCTCCTCCTGCGGCGCGTCCGGGTCCCAGTCCTGGCCCTGCTGCTGGGGTGCCTGCTCACGGCGCCCCGGAGGCTGCGGCGGGGGGTAGGCCTCGGGGGTGCCGTAGTAGTCGGCCTGCTCGCCGTAGCCGCCGGAGTTGTGGCCGTACGGGGGCTGCTGCTGCGCCCCGTACGGCATCGCCGCCTGCTGGCCGGTGTCCCAGCCGCCGTTGTCGTACTGCGGCTGCTGCGGCTGCTGGTGCTGAGGGGGCTGCTGCTGGCCGTAGGGGTCGTACGGCTGCTGGTGCTGCTGCTGATACGGGTCCTGCTGCTGGTGCTGCTGCTGGTACGGGTCCTGCTGGTAGCCCTGCTGGGCGAACGGGTCCTGCGCGTAGGGCTGCTGCTGGCCTTCGTACTGGCCCTGGCCGTGGGCGGCCTGGTGACCTCCCCATCCCTGGTCCCCGTACAAGGGGTCCTCGGGATGCCACGGTTCGGAGCCGGGGCCCCGGCCATACTCAGTCATCGATCCCCTTGAGCCGCGAGACGACGCTCCGCCTCTTCGCTTTGCTGTGCGGTGTCTGTTCGAACACCGGCGCATCGCGCGGAACGTTACCGTATCGCGATCAGACAACCACTTCGACGCCCTCGCCCGGAGCAGTGCCTGACGCCCGTTCGGACTCCAGAGCGTTCTGAAGGATCACCACAGCGGCAGCCTGGTCGATGACAGACCGGCCCTTCTTGGACTTCACGCCCGAAGCGCGCAGCCCTTGAGTGGCCGTCACTGTGGTCATCCTCTCGTCCAGGAGACGTACAGGAATCGGTGCGATCGCACGGGCGAACACCTGGGCGAACGCACGGACCTTAGCGGCGGCCGGGCCCTCCCCGCCCCCGAGGGAGCGGGGCAGCCCCACGACGACCTCGATCGGTTCGTACTCCTCGACGATCTGGCCGAGGCGCCTGTGGGCGGCCGGGACGTCACGTCCCGGCACGGTCTCCACCGGCGTGGCGAGGATCCCGTCGGGGTCGCACGAGGCGACCCCGATCCGGGCGTCGCCGACATCGATCGCGAGTCGGCGTCCTCTGCGCATCTGCGTCATCTCCGGCGTCACGCCGTCTCGGTGACGAGGCGTTCGACAGCGGCGACGGCGTCACCGATGGCGTCCGGGTTCTGGCCGCCGCCCTGGGCGACGTCCGGCTTGCCGCCGCCACCGCCGCCGAGGGTCTTGGCCGCGGTACGGACCAGGTCACCGGCCTTGAGACCGCGCTCGCGGGCGGCCTCGTTGGTGGCGATGACCGTCAGCGGGCGGCCGTTGGCGGTGGTGAACAGGGCCACGACGGCCGCCCGGCCGCCCTGGATGCGCCCGCGCACGTCGAGGACCAGCTTGCGCAGGTCGTCGGCCGAGGTGCCGTCCGGCACCTGACCGGTGACCAGGGCGACACCGCGTACGTCCTTGGCGGACTCCACCAGTCCGGCGGCGGCGGCGAGCACCTTCTCCGCGCGGAACTTCTCGATCTCCTTCTCGGCGTCCTTGAGCTTGCCGAGCATGCCGGAGATCTTCTCGGGGAGCTCCTCGGGACGGCCCTTGAGCAGCTCCTGGAGCTGGGCGACGACCGTGTGCTCCTTGGCGAGGAAGTTGTACGCGTCCACGCCGACCAGGGCCTCGATGCGGCGGACCCCGGAGCCGATGGACGACTCGCCGAGCAGCTTCACCAGGCCCAGCTGGGCGGTGTTGCCGACGTGCGTACCGCCGCACAGCTCCTTGGAGAAGTCACCGATGGTGACGACGCGGACCCGCTCGCCGTACTTCTCGCCGAACTCCGCGATGGCGCCCTGCTTCTTGGCGTCGTCGATGGACATGACCTCGGCCTGGACGTCGAGCTCCCGGGCGAGGACCTCGTTGATCTTCTGCTCGACATCGGTGAGGACCGTGCCGGGTACGGCGGCGGGCGAGCCGAAGTCGAAGCGGAAGCGGCCGGGCGAGTTCTCCGAACCCGCCTGGGCGGCCGTCGGGCCGAGAGCGTCGCGCAGCGCCTGGTGGGTGAGGTGCGTGGCGCTGTGGGCGCGGGCGATGGCGCGGCGGCGGGTGTTGTCGATGGCGGCGTAGGCGGAGGCGCCGACGGTCACCTCTCCGACCTGGACCGAGCCCTTGTGGACCGAGACTCCGGGGACGGGCTGCTGCACGTCGCGGATCGTGATGACGGCACCGGTGTCGAGCCGGATCCGGCCCTGGTCGGCGAGCTGGCCGCCGCCCTCGGCGTAGAACGGGGTGCGGTCGAGGACGACCTCGACCTCGTCGCCCTCGGAGGCGGCGGGCGAGGGCACACCGTCGACGAGCAGGCCGACGATCTTCGACTCGCCCTCGATGCTGGTGTAGCCGGTGAACTCGGTGACGCCGGAGTTGTCGGCGACCTCGCGGTAGGCGGACAGGTCGGCGTGCCCGGTCTTCTTGGCCTTGGCGTCGGCCTTGGCCTTGTCCCGCTGCTCCTGCATGAGGCGGCGGAAGCCGTCCTCGTCCACCGAGAGGCCCTGTTCGGCGGCCATCTCCAGCGTGAGGTCGATCGGGAAGCCCCAGGTGTCGTGGAGCAGGAACGCCTTGTCGCCGGCCAGGACCCTGCCGCCGGCGGCCTTGGTCTCGGTGACGGCGGTCTCGAGGATGTTCGTGCCGCCCTTGAGGGCCTTCAGGAAGGCGGCTTCCTCGGCGAGGGCGACGGTCTCGATGCGCTTGCGGTCGGTGATCAGCTCCGGGTACTGCTGCCCCATGGTGTCGACGACGACGTCGACGAGCTCACGGACCACCGGCCCGGTGGCGCCCATGAGGCGCATGTTGCGGATGGCGCGGCGCATGATGCGGCGCAGGACGTAGCCGCGGCCCTCGTTGCCGGGGGTGACACCGTCGCCGATGAGCATGACCGACGTACGGATGTGGTCGGCGACGACCCGGAGGGAGACGTCGGAGCCCTGCTCGGCGCCGTAGCGGACGCCGGTGAGCTCGGTGGCCTTGTCCATCACGACGCGCAGGGTGTCGGTCTCGTACATGTTCTGCACGCCCTGCAGGATCATGGCGAGGCGTTCGAGGCCGAGTCCCGTGTCGATGTTCTTCGACGGCAGGTCGCCGAGGATCGGGAAGTCCTCCTTGCCGTCACCGGCGCCCCGCTCGTACTGCATGAAGACGAGGTTCCAGATCTCCACGTAGCGCTCGTCGTTGACGGCGGGGCCGCCCTCGACGCCGAACTCGGGACCGCGGTCGTAGTTGATCTCGGAGCACGGGCCGCAGGGGCCGGGGACGCCCATGGACCAGAAGTTGTCCTTCTTGCCCAGGCGCTGGATGCGCTCGGCGGGGACGCCGATCTTCTCGCGCCAGATCTGCTCGGCCTCGTCGTCGTCGAGGTAGACCGTGATCCAGAGGCGCTCGGGGTCGAGGCCGAAGCCGCCGTCCTCGACGGAGCTGGTGAGCGCCGCCCAGGCCAACTCGATGGCGCCTTCCTTGAAGTAGTCGCCGAACGAGAAGTTGCCGCACATCTGGAAGAACGTGCCGTGCCGGGTGGTCTTGCCGACCTCTTCGATGTCCGGCGTACGCACGCACTTCTGCACGCTGGTGACGCGCGGGGCGGGCGGCTTGACCTCGCCGAGGAAGTAGGGCTTGAAGGGAACCATGCCCGCGGGGACCAGCAGCAGAGTCGGGTCGTCCGCGATGAGCGACGCCGAAGGCACGACGGTGTGACCGCGCTCCTCGAAGAAGCTCAGCCAGCGGCGGCGAATTTCAGCCGACTCCATTAGTGGTCCTCATTCCGGTTGTTCGAGTTGTAGGGGAGTGTCCGATGGGGGACGAGTTCGGGGTCGTGCGGCGCCTCGATGCCGAGCGCCCCGCCCAGTTCCGCCTCGCGCCTGACCATGCCCTCACGCACGTCGAGGGCGAAGTCCTTCAGCTTGTGGCCCGCTTCGAGCGCCTTGTCGGCGGCCTGCGCCGCGAGGCTCTCCGGGGTCAGCTGGCGGATCTTGCGGTTGACCTTGGTGGTGGCCCAGACACCGGCGGCTGCGCCGGCGGTGAACCAGAACGTACGGCGGAACATCGCTGCGTCAGTCCTTCTGTCCGCGGGAGCTTCGGCCGGTCCGCTTCTTGTCGCGGGCGGACGGCACGGTACGGCCGACAATCACGGTGCGGCGGGCGGCCTTGCGGGCCGGCTCCGGCTCTCCGGCGGTGCGGCGGCCGATCGCCTGCCGTACCCCGTAGCCGAAGGCCGCGACCTTCACGAGCGGGCCGCCGAACGTGGAGGCGACGGTGGTGGAGAGCGCGGAGGCGTTGGAGGTGACCTCCTGGACGTCGCTCGCGATGGCGTCGACCTTGTCCAGCTGGGTCTGCGCGGAGCGCAGCGTTGCGGAGGCGTCGGCGAGCAGCGGGACCGCCTGCTCCGTCACGTCCGCCACCAGCGCGGTGGTCGCCTTGAGCGTCTGGGCCAGCCTCACCAGTACCACGGCGAGGAAGGACACCAGGATCGCCCAGAAGACAGCCACCAGGATGCCGGCCACCTCTCCACCGGACACAGTGCACCGCTCTCTGCTCGTCGTCCGCATCGGCCGGGGCATCTCCCGGCCGGCGTTCTGCCTGTCTCTGTTCGGCCGGCGCGCACTGCCACCACTGCCGATCGTCGTCCCCCGAGCCTATCGCGCCGGGCGTCACGCGCCGTACCGCATTACGGGCGGGCGGCGCGGCCGGTCGGGGTGACCGTGGCACGGGTCGTGGAACGGGCCCCGGGAGCGGGGAGATTGTACGGAGAGCTTATGTGCCAGTACTCTGCGTGTTTCATGCGACGCCCTCAGCGCCCCTCCCCCACGCCCGACGACGCGGAGCCCGTCCCCGTACGCGGAAATCTCCCGGCCGAGCTGGACGCCTTCGTGGGCCGCCACGACGAACTGGCGGAACTCGACTCGCTCCTGCGGGAGTCCAGGCTCGTCACCGTGGCCGGAGTCGCCGGGGTCGGGAAGACCCGCTTCGCGTCCCGGGTCGCGGCGCTCATGGAGAAACGGTACTGCGATGGCGTGTGGATCGCCGAGCTGTCATCGGTCCGCGATCCCGAGCTCCTCGAACACGCCCTGGTCGACGCCCTGGGGCTGACCGACCACACTCACCGGCCCCCGCGCGCCATTCTGATCGAACACTGTTCGGAACGCAGCCTCCTTCTGGTGATCGACGGTTTCGAACATCTGCTCGATGCGTGCGCCGGGCTGGTGAGGGAACTGCTGCGCCGGGCGCCGCGCCTCCAGGTGCTCGCCGCCGGGCGCCGGCCGCTGCGGGTGGACGGTGAACGCACCTTCCCCCTGGCGCCGATGGGGGACGACGACGCCATGGAGCTCTTCGCCCGGCGTGCCGCGGCGGTGCGGCCCGGCTTCCGGCTGACGGACGGTGACCGGGAGACGGCACGGGAGCTCTGCCGGCGCCTCGACGGCATCCCGCTCGCCCTGGAGCTGGCGGCTGGGCGGCTGCGGGCCCTGACCGTGGAGCAGGTGCTGCAACGCCTCGACGACCGCTTCCGGCTGCTGACGGGAGGCAGCCCCAACGCGCTCCCCCGCCACCAGACGCTGCGTACGGCCATCGGCTGGAGCCATGAGCTGTGCGCTCCCGAGCAGCGGATGCTGTGGGCGAGGCTCTCGGTGTTCGCCGGGCAGTTCGACCTGGAGGCCGTCGAGTACATCTGCGGCGGCGCGGGGCTGCCTGCCGACTCGGTGCTCGACGTCCTCGACGAACTGCTGGCCCAGTCCGTGGTGCTGCGCGAGGACTCGGCCCTCGGCAGCCGCTACCGGCTGCTGGACACCGTGCGGGAGTACGGCGCCGAGTGGCTGCGGGCGACCGGTGACGCCGACCGGCTGCGCCGCAGGCACCGGGACTGGTATCTGGGGCTCGCCACCTGGTGCGAGCTCGACTGGTTCAGCCCCAGACAGGCCGACGCCGCCGCCCGGATCGACAGCGAGCTGCCCAACCTCCGCCAGGCGATGGAGTGCTCGATGGAGAGCCCCGACGAGGTGCATCTCGCGCAGTACCTCGCGGGGACCCTCTGGTTCTACTGGACCGGATGCGGACATCTGTCGGAGGGCCGCCACTGGCTGGACCACGTCCTGGAGGAGGAGTCCCCCTACGACCACTCACGGCTGAAGGCCCTGTGGGTTCTGGGATATGTGGCGGTGCTCCAGGGGGACCCGGCCGGCGCGGTCTCCGCCCTCCAGGAGTGCCGCGAGGAGGGTGAACGCTCGGGGGACGCCGCCGCCGTGGCCTACGCGGTGCACCGTACGGGCTGCCTCTCGATCGTCACGGACGACCCGGGTCGCGCCGAGGAACTGCTGCGCGAGGCGCTCACGCGCTACCGGGAGATCGGCGAGCTGAACAGCAACGTCCTGATGGCCCAGGTCGAGCTGGGCATGGCCGTGGCCTTCCTCGGGGACCTGGACGGGGCCGCGGCGATCTGCGACGAGGTCCGCGAGATCTGCGAGGACCACGGCGAACGGTGGGCCCTGGCCTACGCGCTGTACGTCCTGGGCTTCACGGCGCTGGAGGCGGGACTGAGCGGGCGGGCGCGCCGGATGCTGGAGGAGGCCCTGTCGATCGGGCACACCTTCGACGATCTGCTCGGCACGGCCCTCTCGCTGGAGCTGCTCGCCCTGATCACGGCGGTCGAGGGCGACGCCACCGAGGCGGCGGTGCTCCAGGGGGCGGCGGACCGGATCTGGCCCTCGGTGGGGCTGCCGCTGTTCGGCTCCGCCCACTACGGCAGGCCCCGGCTGCAGTGCGAGGAGCGGGCCAGGGCGGCACTGGGCGACGTACGGTACGACGCCGCGCGCAGGACGGGCCGTCTGCTGGACACCCCGGGGGCGGTGGCCCGGGCGCTCGGCACCGGCGGGGAGGCGGGGGCGCTCCCCGCGCCGGGGCCCGGCGGCTCCGGCGCGGGGGAAACGCGAAGGCCCGCCGCCTCCCGTACGACAGGGAGGGGCGGGCCCGAGCTCGGTTGAGAGCTGCGCCTGCGTCAGCGGGCGTAGTACTCGACGACGAGCTGCTCGTCGCAGATGACCGGGATTTCCTTGCGGTTCGGGTCACGGTCCAGGCGGAAGGCCAGGGCCTTCAGGTTCACCTGGAGGTAGCGCGGGGTCTCGCCGTCCGTGTCGTAACCACCCTCGCGGGCCACCTGGAAGGGGACCTTGGAGCGGCTGCGCTCGCGGACCTGCACGACGTCGTCGGGGCGCACGCGGAAGGACGGCTTGTCGACCTTGCCACCGTTGACCTCGATGTGGCCGTGGACGACCATCTGGCGGGCCTGGTAGATGGTGCGGGCGATGCCCGAACGCAGGACCAGGGCGTCGAGGCGGCGCTCGAGCTCGACGACCAGCGCCTCGCCCGTCTTGCCCTCGGCCTTACGGGCGCGGTCGTAGGCACGCGCCATCTGGCGCTCGCTGATGTCGTACTGCGCACGCAGACGCTGCTTCTCGAGCAGACGGACCTTGTAGTCCGAGTTCTGCTTGCGGCCACGGCCGTGCTCGCCCGGCGGGTAGGGGCGGGCTTCGAAGTACTTGACAGCCTTCGGCGTCAGGGCGATGCCGAGGGCACGCGACTTCTTGACCTTGGGACGCGACTGGTTAGGCACGTTCTCCAGACCTCCGTTGTAGGTTAGGTTAGGCTTACCTTACTCAAGGAGATCGCATGTCTCGCCCTGGGAACACCACACACGTCACGGACAGCACAGACAGCGGCAGCACGACAGAAGGTGCTGCTACGACGGAAGGCCGATCTGATCGTGGTCAGCCGCGTCCCAGCGGGCTTGAAAACACTCGGATGCCGTCAGCAGCCGAGCGCACACGAACTCTCGTACAGAGTACCTGCTCCGCGGTGCTGCTCGTACCGGGGCTGTCGGTGGTCCACCCGGACCAGCTGATGCCCGACTCCAGGAGCGTCGGTCCCGAGGGGGATCTCTTCCTCGGATTCCCAGCGGATTCGCCGCTCGTACGGGCCGCGACGCACGCCCAGGGCGACGAACTGACCGCCGTTCTGGAGATCACCGACGTCGCACCGGTCTCCGTCCCGCACCGGATCCGCGGCCGGGCCCGCGTCGCCGGCTGGCTCACCTCCGTGCCGGGGCTGGCTCAGCCCGGCCGGATGATGCTCCGGCTGGAGTTCGGGGACGCGTCGATCGACGACCTGTGGGGATACGAGGAGGTCGAGCCCGAGGACTTCAGGGACGCCGTCGCCGATCCGATGGTGGACCACGAGGCCGAGCTGCTCCAGCATCTGCACGCCGCCCACGGCGAACAGATGGCGACGCTGTCCGCGCTGCTCGGTGAGCGCGCGGAGTGCGACTGCCCGGAGAACCGGCCGCAGGCCGTGCCCGTCGCACTCGACCGCTTCGGCCTGCGGGTGCGGTTCGTCGAGGGCGGCGGGGCCTGCTTCGACGCACGCTTCGAGTTTCCCGAGCCCGTACGCGACATCGCCGAGCTGCGCCGCGCGATGCACACGCTCTTCGAGGCGGCGGCCTGCTGAGCCGCGGCCGTCAGGCGGCGCACACCCGGTCCGCGGCCGTCACGAGGACGCGGGACCGTCCGGGCCGGTGCGGCCGAGCCGCTCGCGGACCCGGTCCGCCACGTCCGCGTAGCGCGCCTCCGCGCCGTACCGCGTGGGTTCGTAGTAGCGCCTGCCTCGGACGGCCTCCGGGGCGTACTCCTGGGCGGCGATACCGCCGGGGACGTCGTGCGGGTAGACATAGCCCTGGGCATGGCCCAGCTTGGCGGCGCCCTTGTAGTGGCCGTCGCGCAGATGGGCGGGGACGGGTCCCGCGAGGCCCCTGCGCACGTCCTCCTGCGCCGCAAAGATCGCGAGCGTCGCCGCGTTGGACTTGGGGGCGAGCGCCAGCGCGATCGTGGCGTGGCTGAGGGTGAGCGCCGCCTCCGGGAAGCCGATCATGGCCACGGCCTGGGCGGCCGCGACCGCGGTGGGCAGCGCCGTCGGGTCGGCGAGGCCGATGTCCTCGCTGGCGGAGATCATGAGCCGCCTGGCGATGAAGCGCGGGTCCTCCCCCGCCTCGATCATCCGGGCGAGATAGTGCAGGGCGGCGTCCACGTCGGACCCGCGGATCGACTTGATCAGGGCGCTCGCGACGTCGTAGTGCTGATCGCCGTCACGGTCGTACTTCACGGCGGCGCGGTCGACGGTCTCCTCGAGCGTCGTGAGCGTGATCTCCCGCTCGTGCGTGGTGAGGGCAGCTCCGGCAGCCGCCTCCAGGGCGGTCAGCGCGCGCCTGGCGTCGCCGCCGGCGATCCGCAGCAGATGCGCCTCGGCGTCCTCGGGCAGGGTGACGGCACCGCCCAGCCCGCGCTCGTCGGTCAGGGCCCGCCGCAGCAGCGCCCGCAGGTCCTCGTCGGTGAGCGGCTCCAGAGTGAGGAGCAGCGAGCGGGACAGCAGCGGGGAGATGATCGAGAAGTACGGATTCTCCGTGGTGGCCGCGATCAGCGTGACCCAGCGGTTCTCGACTGCGGGGAGCAGGGAGTCCTGCTGGGCCTTGGAGAAGCGGTGGATCTCGTCGAGGAAGAGGACGGTCTCCTTGCCGAAGCCGCCGGTGGCGCGGCGCGCGCCCTCGATGACGGCCCGGACCTCCTTGACGCCCGCGGTGATCGCGGAGAGCTCGACGAAGCGCTTGTTGGTGGCCTTGCTGACCACGTATGCCAGGGTCGTCTTCCCCGTGCCGGGCGGACCCCAGAGGATCACCGACGAGGGGCCCGCGGGGCCTCCGCTGCCCTCCCCCACAAGGCGGCGCAGCGGCGAGCCCGGCTTGAGCAGATGCTGCTGGCCGACGACCTCGTCCAGTGTGCGAGGGCGCATCCGGACAGCCAGAGGGCTGCTGGACGGGTCCTTCTCCTGGCGGTCTTCGGCTGCTGCGGTAAAGAGGTCGGGCTCCACGCTGTGAAGCCTATGTCACCCCACCGACAGACCCGCCTGCCGCGTCAGCTGGTCCAGAAGTCCCACCAGCGGGTCAGGATCAGCATGCCGATGATCCCGATCCAGAGCACCGGCGGCACCCAGTGGAACTCGCTGAGGGCGTTCCGCAGCCAGGCGGGCGCGGGCAGGATGCCGTGCTTGATGTTGTGCGTGGTGACGTAGCAGAACATGAAGATCGTGGCGACCCAGGCCAGGCAGCACCAGAGGCAGAGCGAGTTGATGTTGTACAGCGACTGGTACTGGAGCCAGGTGCAGAAGCCGACGCCGAACAGCGTGCCGGCGTTGAGGCCCAGCCAGTACCAGGCGCGGAAGCGGGCACCCGCGAGGAGGGCCAGGCCGATGCCGATGACCACGGAGTAGGTGGCGATGCCGAGCATCGGGTTGGGGAAGCCGAAGGCGGAGGCCTGCTCGCTCTTCATGATGTTACCGCACGCGACCACCGGGTTCAGGCTGCATCCCGGCGTGAAGCTCGGGTCCTCCAGCAGCTTGAACTTGTCGATCGTGATCACCCAGGCGGCGAGCAGTCCGGCGGCGCCGGTGATCACCAGCAGCAGTGCGAGCGCACGGCTGCCGCCGAAGGTCCTGGCTCCGTTGTCCTCGTCCTGTCGGGAGGAGGGATGATCTACCGCTGCCATCGTCATATCGCCGTTCCATCACTGAGTAGCCAGCCGGGCACGGTCATTGTGCCGCACAGCCGTCGTGGCCATCCGTTCGATCGGCATAAAGGTGTGCGCGCGAAGGGTCCGCTCTGCACGCCCGGACAGGCGGTCCCCACGGGGCGGGCGGGGGCACCGCTTCCCCGGCGCGTGACGGCCGTCCCGTACCCGAAATCAACCCGGAGGGTGAGTCCCCGCCCATGCTGTTGACGGCCGACGGGGCCAGGACGCCCCGCCCCCGCCCGTTCGGGCCGGGACGCACTGTGCCCGCCCGGTCGGGCCGGGCGGGCGGGCACAGGGGTGGAGGGGAGAGCGGGTCAGGCCAGCTTGGCCCGCACGGTGGCCACGAGGGCGTCGAGCGCGACCGCCTCCTGCTCGCCCGACTCCATGTCCTTGAGCTGGACCGCGCCCTCGGCGAGATCGCGCTCGCCGGCGACGAGCGCGTACCGGGCGCCGGAACGGTTGGCGTTCTTCATCGCGCCCTTCAGCCCCCGGCCGCCGAACGCGAAGTCCGTGGCGACTCCGGCCTTGCGCAGCTCGGTGACCAGACCGAAGAGCACCCGCCGGGCCTCTTCGCCGAGCGGGACGGCGTACACGCTGGTGGTGGAGGGGATGTCGAGCTCGACGCCCTCGGCCTCCAGGGCGAGCACCGTGCGGTCCACGCCGAGTGCCCAGCCGACGGACGGCAGGGAGGGGCCGCCGATCATCTCGGACAGCCCGTCGTACCGGCCGCCGCCGCCCACCGCGGACTGGGAGCCCAGGCCGTCGTGGACGAACTCGAAGGTCGTGCGGGTGTAGTAGTCGAGGCCGCGGACCAGCTTCTCGTCGTCCTCGTACACCACACCGGCCGCCGTCAGGAGCTCGCGGACCTCCTCGTGGTACGCCTTGCAGGCGTCGCAGAGGAAGTCGCGCAGCATCGGGGCGCCGGTCAGCTGCTTCTGGACGTCGGCCCGCTTGTCGTCGAGGACCCGCAGGGGGTTGATCTCGATGCGGCGGCGGGTGTCCTCGTCGAGGTCGAGGTCGCGCAGGAAGGTCTGGAGCGCCTCGCGGTAGACGGGGCGGCACTCCTTGTCGCCCAGCGAGTTCAGCAGGATGCGGAACTGGCTGAGGCCGAGCGAGCGGTACGCCTGGTCGGCGAGGATGATCAGCTCGGCGTCGAGCGCGGGGTCCTCGGTGCCGATCGCCTCGGCGCCCACCTGCGAGAAGTGGCGGTAACGGCCGGCCTGCGGCTTCTCGTAGCGGTAGTACGAGCCGGAGTACCAGAGCTTGACGGGGATGTTGCCCGCCTTGTGCAGGTTGGCCTCCAGCGCCGCGCGCAGTACGGACGCGGTGCCCTCGGGGCGCAGTGCGAGCTTGTCGCCGCCCTTGGTCTCGAAGGCGTACATCTCCTTGGACACGATGTCGGTGGACTCACCGACGCCGCGGGAGAACAGGGCGACGTCCTCGAAACCGGGCGTCTCGATGTAGCCGTAGCCGGAGTTCTTCAGGGGGGTGGAGAGCGCCTCGCGCACCGCGAGGAACTTCGCGGAGCTCGGGGGGATCAGGTCGTACGTGCCCTTGGGGGCCTGGAAGGTGCTCACGGTGTTTTTCTCTCGTCACATTCCTCGGCGGGGCGCGTCCAGGCCGTGCAGATACGGATTGGAGGCGCGCTCGCGGCCGATGGTCGTCTGGGGGCCGTGGCCGGACAGCACCACGGTCGAGTCGTCGAGCGGCAGGCACACACGGGCCAGCGACTCGAGCAGCTCGGCGTGGTCGCCGCCGGGCAGGTCGGTGCGTCCGACGGAGCCGGCGAAGAGCAGGTCGCCCGAGAAGAGGACCTGCGGGACATCCGCGGCCTCGGACATCCTGAACGTCACCGACCCCTTGGTATGGCCGGGCGCGTGCGCGACGCCGAACTCCATGCCCGCCAGCTTCAGCCGGGCGCCGTCGGCCAGCTCCTTGACGTCGTCGGGCTCGCCCACGGTCAGCTCGCCCATGAGCGGCATCCCGATGGAGCGGCCGAGGGCCTTCTCCGGGTCGCTCATCATGTAGCGGTCCTCGGGGTGGATCCAGGCGGGGACGTCATGGGCGCCGCAGACGGGGACGACCGAGGCGACGTGGTCGATGTGGCCGTGGGTGAGCACGACGGCGACGGGCTTGAGCCGATGCTTCTTCAGTGCTTCCTCGACGCCCTGGGCGGCCTGGTGGCCGGGGTCGATGATCACGCACTCCTCGCCTGCGGCGGGGGCGACCAGGTAGCAGTTGGTCCCCCAGGCCCCGGCGGGGAACCCGGCAATGAGCACGATCGTCCTTAGTGTTCGTCCGACGAGGAGGGCCGCGGAGGGGAAGGCGGCAGATCAGAGCCTACCGGCGCTCCTCATTCCACAGCTAACCCATATACCGTACGGGGCAATCCAGGCCCGATCACACGACGTACAAGGAGACCATCCGGTGGTCAGCAGCGATCAGCGGCGGCGGCAGCTCGCCCGGGAGAAGTTCGAGCGGCAGCAGCAGCGCCGGGAGGAGGCCCGCCGCAGGACCAGGCGCCTCACGGCGATCATCGCTTCGGCGGTGGCCGTGGTGGCCGTCATCGGCGTGGGCTCGTACGTCCTCATCGACGGTGACGACGCGAAGAGCTCCGCGGACGCGGCCGCGAGCGCGAGCCCCTCGGCCTCTCCCTCGGCGAGCGAGAGCAGTGCGCCCGAGCCCGAGATGACGATCGACAAGAAGGCGAAGTACACGCTGGCGCTCAAGACGAGCCAGGGTGACATCGGGATCGCCATGGACGCGGCGAAGACCCCGCACACCACCAATTCCTTCAAGGCCCTGGCGGACAAGAAGTACTTCGACGGTACGAAGTGCCACCGCCTGACCACGGAGGGCATCTTCGTCCTGCAGTGCGGTGACCCGAAGGGCGACGGCACGGGCGGTCCCGGCTACACGATCCCCGACGAGAACCTGACGGCGCTGGGCAAGGCGGGCGACGACGGGGCGGTGACCTATCCGGCGGGCACCGTCGCGATGGCGAACACCGGCCAGCCGGGCACCGGCGGCAGCCAGTTCTTCCTGGTCTACAAGGACACCAAACTCCCGCCCAGCTACACGCCGTTCGGCACCATGGACGCGGCCGGTCTGAAGGCCGTCAAGAAGATCGCCGAGGCGGGCGTCGTGGACGGTGCGGGTGACGGTGCTCCGAAGAAGACCGTCACCGTCGAGAAGGGGACCGTCGAGAAGGCCTGACGCCCGAAGTGGCCACCCTGCGTCCGTCCCCGGGGCGGACCGGAGAATTTCAGCCGCGCTGAGTGCGGACAGCCGGGTGGCCGGTCGCCTAGATTGGCGTTGTGGAGGGCGGGCGCTGCCCGCCCCAGGAAACTGTGGACGATGCACGGGGGGCGAACCCCCTCGATGCATCAGGTGGAGGAGGCGCTGTGAGCAGCGACCCGTGGGGCCGTGTCGATGAGACGGGCACCGTGTACGTGCGTACAGCCGAGGGCGAGCAGGTCGTCGGATCGTGGCAGGCCGGTTCCCCCGAGGAGGCCCTGGCCTATTTCGAGCGCAAGTACGAGGGCCTGGTGGTCGAGATCGGCCTCCTCGAGCGGCGGGTGAGGACCACCGACCTCTCGGCGAAGGACGCCACGGCTGCGATCGAGCACCTGCGCCAGCAGGTCGACGAGCACCACGCCGTCGGTGACCTCGCCGCGCTCGGCAAGCGGCTGGACACCCTCGTCGCGACGGTCGACTCCCGCCGTGAGGAGCGCAAGGTCCAGAAGGCGAAGCAGACCGACGAGGCCCGTCAGGCCAAGGAGGCGCTCGTCGTCGAGGCGGAGGAGCTGGCGCAGAGCGAGCAGTGGCGGTCCGCGGGTGAGCGCCTGAGGGCGCTCGTCGACACCTGGAAGGGGCTGCCTCGTCTGGACCGCAAGTCCGACGACGAGCTGTGGCACCGCTTCTCGCATGCCCGTTCCGCCTTCTCCAAGCGCCGCAAGGCGCACTTCGCCGCGCTGGACGCCCAGCGCGAGGATGCCCGCAAGGCCAAGGAGAAGCTGGTCGCCGAGGCCGAGTCGCTCTCAAGCTCGACCGACTGGGGCGCGACGGCGGCCCGTTACCGCGACCTGATGACCGAGTGGAAGGCGGCGGGACGCGCACAGCGCGAGGCCGAGGACGAGCTGTGGAACCGCTTCCGCGGCGCCCAGGACGTCTTCTTCGCGGCTCGCAGCGGTGTCTTCGCCGAGCGGGACGCGGAGCAGGGCGAGAACCTCAAGCTCAAGGAGGAGCTCGCGACCGAGGCCGAGAAGCTCGTCCCGGTGACGGATCTGAAGGCGGCCAGGGCCGCGTTCCGTTCGGTCAACGAGCGCTGGGAGGCCATCGGCCACGTCCCGCGTGACGCCCGCCCGAAGGTCGAGGGCCGGCTGCACGCGGTGGAGCGCGCGCTCCAGGAGGCCGAGGAGTCCGAGTGGCGCCGGACGAACCCGGAGGCGCGTGCGCGTGCCGCGGGTCTGACCGGTCAGCTCCAGGCGGCCGTCGACAAGCTGCGCACGCAGATCGACACGGCACGCGCCTCGGGCAACAACGCCCGGGCCGACAAGCTCTCCCGTGAGCTGGAGGGCCGTCAGGCGCTGCTGGACCAGGCGCTGAAGGGCCTGGAGGAGTTCGGCGGCTGAGCCTGCTGCCGTCCAGGCACCGTGGGAGGGGCTCCCGTACGCGTCATGCGTACGGGAGCCCCTCTCGCGTGTGGCTGCGACGCGGGCGCACGGCCGACAGCTCTCAGGGCCGACGGGCCGACGTCACCCGGTAGACGTCGTAGACGCCCTCCACGCCCCGTACGGCCTTCAGTACATGTCCCAGGTGCTTCGGGTCGCCCATCTCGAAGGTGAAGCGCGAGGTGGCCACCCGGTCGCGGGAGGTCTGCACGGCCGCCGACAGGATGTTCACGTGCTGGTCGGACAGGACACGCGTGACGTCCGAGAGCAGCCGCGACCGGTCCAGCGCCTCGACCTGGATGGCGACGAGGAAGACCGACGACTGGGTGGGTGCCCACTCCACGTCGAGGATGCGCTCGGGCTGCTGCGAGAGCGAGTCGACGTTCACGCAGTCCGCGCGGTGCACGGAGACTCCGCTGCCCCGGGTCACGAATCCGATGATCGGGTCGCCGGGAACGGGCGTGCAGCAGCGGGCCAGCTTGACCCAGACGTCCTCGACGCCCTTGACGACGACACCCGGATCCCCCTTGGACCGGCGCTTGCTGCGGCCGTGCGAGGGCGGCGAGCTCTCCGCAAGGTCCTCGTTGGCCGCGTCCTCGCCGCCGAGGGCCTGGACGAGCTTCTGGACGACGCCCGCCGCGGCGACATGGCCCTCGCCGATCGCCGCGTACAGCGAGGAGATGTCCGGGTAGCGCATCTCGTGCGCCAGCGTGACCAGGGAGTCGCCCGTCAGGATGCGCTGGATCGGCAGGTTCTGCTTGCGCATGGCCCGCGCGATGGAGTCCTTGCCCTGCTCGATCGCCTCGTCCCGGCGCTCCTTGGAGAACCAGGCCCGGATCTTGTTGCGCGCCCGGGGCGACTTGACGAACTGGAGCCAGTCCCGGGAGGGTCCGGCGCCCGCCGCCTTCGAGGTGAAGACCTCCACCAGGTCGCCGTTGTCGAGCGTCGACTCCAGGGGGACGAGCCGTCCGTTGACCCGTGCTCCTATCGTCCGGTGGCCGACCTCCGTGTGGACCGCGTACGCGAAGTCGACCGGCGTCGCGCCGGCGGGCAGCGCTATCACGTCGCCCTTCGGCGTGAAGACGAAGACCTCGTTGCGCGAGAGGTCGAAGCGCAGGGACTCCAGGAACTCGCTGGGGTCCTCCGTCTCCTTCTGCCAGTCGAGGAGCTGACGCAGCCACGCCATGTCGTTGACGGTGTCCTGGCCCCGGCCGCCGCCCGTGTTCTTGGGGACGTCCGTGCGCACCTTGGAAGCGCCCGCGACGGCCTCCTGCTTGTACTTCCAGTGCGCGGCGATGCCGTACTCGGCGCGGCGGTGCATGTCGAACGTACGAATCTGGAGCTCGACGGGCTTGCCGCTGGGACCGATCACCGTGGTGTGCAGCGATTGGTACATGTTGAACTTGGGCATCGCGATGTAGTCCTTGAACCGCCCGGGCACCGGATTCCACCGGGCGTGGACGGTGCCGAGCGCCGCGTAGCAGTCGCGGACGGTATCGACGAGGACGCGGATGCCCACCAGGTCGTAGATCTCGGCGAAGTCGCGGCCCCGCACGATCATCTTCTGGTAGACGCTGTAGTAGTGCTTCGGCCGGCCGGTGACGGTGGCCTTGATCCGGGCGGCGCGCAGGTCGGCCTGGACCTCGTCGGTCACTATGGCGAGGTACTCGTCGCGCTTGGGCGCGCGCTCGGCGACGAGGCGGACGATCTCGTCGTACATCTTGGGGTAGAGGATCGCGAAGGCGAGGTCCTCCAGCTCCCACTTGATGGTGTTCATGCCGAGGCGGTGGGCCAGCGGCGCGTAGATCTCAAGGGTCTCGCGGGCCTTCTTCTCCTGCTTCTCCCGCTTGAGATAGCGCATGGTGCGCATATTGTGCAGGCGGTCGGCGAGCTTGATGACCAGGACCCGCGGGTCCTTGGCCATGGCCACGACCATCTTGCGCACGGTCTCGGCCTGGGCCGCCTCGCCGAACTTGACCTTGTCCAGCTTGGTGACGCCGTCGACGAGCAGCGCGACCTGGTCGCCGAAGTCCTTGCGCAGGGTGTCGAGGCCGTACTCGGTGTCCTCGACGGTGTCGTGCAGCAGCCCGGCCATCAGCGTCGCCGGGTCCATGCCGAGCTCGGCCAGGATCGTGGTGACGGCGAGGGGGTGGGTGATGTACGGGTCGCCGCTCTTGCGCTTCTGGCCGCGGTGCCAGCGCTCGGCGACCTGGTAGGCCTTCTCGATCTGGCGCAGCGTGGCCGACTCGATCTTGGGGTCGTTGCCGCGGACCGTGCGCAGGAGGGGTTCGAGGACCGGGTTGTACGGGCTGGAGCGCTGCACGCCCAGACGGGCGAGGCGGGCCCGGACCCGGTTGGAGGAGCCGCCGGAGCGGGCCGTCGCCGGCGGGGGTGCGGCGGCGGGCTTGGCGGCCGGGGGCTTCGCCGGAGTGGGGGCGGGAGCCGGTGCCGGGGGCTGCGGCGCGGGCGATCCGGTGGCGGGCTTCGCCGGGGGTGCCTGCTTCGCCGCGGAGGGTCCGGGCGCCGCCTTCGTGCCGGGCGGCGGGGCCGGCTTCGCCGGTGTGGCGGAGGGCTGGGGAGCCTGGGCGGGGCCCTGCGTGTGCTCGCCGGCAGGCCCGGGCTCGGCCGCTGCCGCGTCGGGCCGCGCCTTTCCGGGCGTGGCGGGGGCCGCAGCGGGCTTATCGGGCTGCGGGGCGGCGACTGGCTGGACCTCGTCTGGCAAGAGCGCTCCTCGTGCGGATCCGGGCTACCGGAAAGCCCATGGTAACGACCCCGGGGCGGGTCCTCGCCCGGGGAGTGTGGATCCCCTCACCACACGGGACGGGCACCCGGATGTTCCCGGGTGCCCGTCCTGTTGCGTCCCTGCACGCGCTGTGACCGCGCGGCTGCGGCTCAGAGGGTGATCAGAGCCTCCAGCGGGGCGTCACGCAGCCCCGTCTCCAGCCGGGCACGGCCCGCGAGGAAGCCGAGCTCCATGAGGACCGCCACCCCGGCGACCTGGGCACCGGCCCGCTGGATCAGCTCCAGCGAGGCCTCGGCGGTGCCACCGGTGGCCAGGACGTCGTCGATCACCATGACCCGGTCGTCGGCGGACAGGTCCTCGGCGTGGATCTCGATCTCCGCGGTGCCGTACTCCAGCTCGTAGGCCTGCCCGAGCGTGGCTCCGGGGAGCTTCCCGGCCTTGCGTACCGGTACGAAGCCGATCCCGGCCCGCACGGAGACGGGCGCGGCCAGGATGAAGCCGCGCGCCTCCAGGCCGACGATCTTGGTGGCGCCGTGGCGTACGCACAGCTCCACGAACCAGTCCGTGAGCGCGGTGAAGGCCACCGGGTCCGCGAGCAGCGGGGTGATGTCCTTGAACAGCACGCCCGGCTTCGGATAGTCCGGAACGTCACGGATCCGGCTGAGCAGGAGCTCCCGGGTCGTCTCGTCGATGTCCGTGCTGGTCATCGGCGGTTCCTCGGGGTCCGGCCGTGTCCGCCGGGCTGGCGGCGCTGGCCGATCACGGCGCCTGCGGGCTCGCCGTCCTCGACGTCCTGCTCCCGGTCGTCACGCTCGTCCTCGACGGACTCGCCCTTGGCCGCCGCGGCGGCACGCTTGGCGAGGATCCGCTTCTTCAGTGCCTTTATCTGCGGCTCGCGCTCCTTGAGGTCGGCCACCAGCGGGGTGGCGATGAAGATCGAGGAGTACGCACCGGCGGCGAGGCCGACGAAGAGGGAGAGCGAGATGTCGTTCAGCATGCCGGCGCCGAGGACACCGCCACCGATGAACAGCAGACCGGCGACCGGCAGCAGCGCCACGACGGTGGTGTTGATGGAGCGCACCAGCGTGCCGTTGATGGAGCGGTTCGCGATCTCGCTGTAGGTCCAGCGGGTCTGCTTGGTGATCCCGTTCGTGCCCTCCTTGAGGCTGTCGAAGACCACGACCGTGTCGTAGAGGGAGTAACCGAGGATGGTCAGCAGACCGATCACGGTGCCCGGGGTGACCTCGAAGCCGACGAGGGCGTAGACACCGACCGTGATGGTGATGTCGTGGATCAGCGCGATGAGCGCGGCGACGGCCATCCGCCATTCGAAGGCGATGGCCAGGTAGACCACCACGAGGACCATGAAGATGCCGAGGCCCGCCCAGGCCTTGTTGGCGATCTGCTCGCCCCAGCTGGGGCCGACGAGGTCCGCGTTGATCTGCGCCTCGGGGATGCCGAGGTCCTCGGAGAGCTGGGCCTTGATCTCGTCCGCCTTGGCGGTGTCGACCTCGGTGATCTGGATGCGGAGCCCGCCGTTGCCGAGCTCCTGGACGATCGCCTCGTGGCCGGAGGCCGCGACCGCGTCCTCGTGGGCCTGGGAGACGGAGACCTTGGCCTTGGTGTCGGTCGTGAAGACCGCGCCGCCCTTGAACTCGATGCCCATGTTCAGGCCGCTGACCGCCAGGCCGAGGATGGCCGTGATGGTGATCAGGATCGAGACGCCGTACCAGATCTTGCGCTTGCCGATGAAGTCGTAACCGACCTCGCCACGGTAGAGCCGGGCGCCGAGATTGCCGAGTCGCGACATCTCACGCCTCCTTCGGGTGGTCGGTACGGACGTTGACGCGGCGCGAGCGGCGCAGCGGCGGCTTGGCGCCGAGCCGCTTCGGGTCCAGGCCGGACCACGGGTGACCGCTGCCGAAGAACTTCGTGCGGGCCATCAGCGTCATGACGGGCTTGGTGAAGAGGAACACCACGACGACGTCGAGCAGGGTCGTGAGGCCGAGCGTGAACGCGAAGCCCTGGACCTTGCCGACCGTGACGAGGAAGAGCACGGCCGCGGCGAGGAACGAGACGAAGTCGGAGACCAGGATGGTGCGCCGGGCACGGGGCCAGGCACGTTCGACGGCCGGACGGAGCGTGCGGCCCTCCCGGATCTCGTCCCGGATGCGTTCGAAGTACACGATGAACGAGTCCGCGGTGATACCGATCGCCACGATGGCACCGCAGACGGCCGGGAGGTTCAGCGCGAAGCCGATGGCCGGGCCGAGCAGGGCCATGATCGTGTACGTCAGGATGCCGGAGGCCAGCAGGCTGAGGAGCGCGATGAGCGCCAGGCCGCGGTAGTAGGCCACCAGGTAGATGACGACCAGGGCGAGGCCGATGGCGCCGGCGATGAGGCCGGCCTCCAGCTGCTCGCCGCCGAGCGCGGCGGTGACCGTGGTGACGGTGTCCTCGCTGAAGGACAGCGGGAGCGCACCGTAGGAGAGGACGTTCGCGAGGTCCTCGGCGGACTGCTGGGTGAAGCTGCCGGAGATCTCGGCGCTGCCGCTGAGCGTCTCGTTCACCTGGGGCGCGGAGACGACCTCACCGTCGAGGGAGATCGCGAACTGGTTCATCGGCGACGTCTGCGTCGACAGCTTCTTGGTGATCGTCTGGAACTTCTTGGAGCCCTTGTCGGTGAACTCCATGGAGACGAGCCAGATGCCGCGCTGCTGGTCGAACTGGGCCTTCGCGTCGTCGACGTCCGTACCGGAGACCTCGGCGGGGCCGAGGAGGTACTTGGCGTCACCCTCGGAGCTGCACGCGACGGTGGGGTCCTCGGGCTTGACGCCGTCGCCCGCCTTGGCGCGGGCGGCCGTGTCGGTGCAGTCCAGCGCCGTGAACTTCTTCTCGAGCGCCGCGGTGGCGGCGTCGGGCGTCTCGGTCGCGGCGGGGGTCTCCGAGGACTCCGCCGCACCGGAGGCGCTGGCGGAGGGGGTCGGCGTGGCGTCCTTCTTCAGGGCGTCGGTGACGGCACGGCCCTGGGTGGTGGCGCTCGCCGAGGGCGTCGCCTTCGAATCGGAGGCCGTTTCCGGGTCGGTCGCCTTCGCGCTGGGCGTGGCGCTCGCCTCACCGGAGCCGCTCGCGGACGGGCTCGCGGAGCCTTCGGGCGTCGGCGCGCCGCTGGTGACCGTGAGCACGGGCCGGAAGTAGAGCTGGGCGGTCGTACCGACCTGCTCCCGGGCCTGCTTCGAATTCGTCCCCTTGGGGATGTTCACGATGATGTTCGACGCGCCCTGCGTCTGAACCTCGGCCTCGGAGACACCCAGACCATTGACACGGCGTTCGATGATGCTGACCGCGGTGTTCATGTTGGTCTCGTTGATCGCGTCAGGCTTGCCGGGCTGGCTCTTCGCCTTGAGCGTGATCGAGGTGCCGCCTGCCAGGTCGATCCCGAGCCGGGGCGTGGTGTGACCGGACAGGAACATCCCGCCGGTCAGCGCGACCATGGCGATGAGGATCAGAGCCAGGGCGCGGCCCGGCCTGCCCTGACCGGTTGAGCCCCGGCCTTTCTTCGGTGCTGCCACCTTTTCGTTTCTCCCTGTCCAACCGCCCCGCGCCGGGTATGCGCCCGAGCGGCCACTGAGTGATGTGGGGACCCGACCCCGCAGAAGGGTCCACGGCCCGCGAGACGCCGGACACCCGCAGGCGTCCGGCGTCCGGGGAACGTGGAACTACTTCGCGTCGCTCTCGCCGTCGGCCTTGGCGTCCTTGACCTCGGAGCCCTTGGCGTCGGCGTCCTTCGGCGCGGCGTCCTCGGCCTTCTTGCCGAGGTCGATCTTCGCGTCGTCGTCGGCCGCGTCCGCCGCCACGGTCTCACCCTCGGTGAGCGAGGAGGCGTCGTCCGGCACCACGGTGCCGTCGGTCTCCAGCTCGTCGTCGCCGTGGACGATGCGGTTGTACTCCGCGTCGTCGAGGACGGCACCGATGGCGTTCTTGGCGTAGACGGCGTGGACGCCGGGCGCGACCTCGAGGAGAACCGTGTCGTCCAGGACCTCCTTGACGGTGGCGTACATGCCCCCGATCGTCCGGACGCCGGTGCCCGGCTGCATTTCGTTGCGCATCTGCGCAGCCGCCTGCTGCTTCTTCTTGGCGGACCGGGTCATCAGGAACATGGCCCCGATGAGCACGATGAAGGGGAGGAGGGTCACGAGACTCACGGGACGGAACTTCCTTCGCACGACCACGCTGGATCAACGCGGCCTGGTCTACGGGGGTGGGTACACCGACCTGTACGGGCGGCATCGGCGGAGTCTAAGCGAGTCCGCATCATTGGAACAACGTCCAGCATCGCACCGTGGTTCCCCTCCTGGCCAACCCGTCCTGTGTCACGCCCCGAACAGGCCCTGTTGTCCCTTTACGCCGTGCTGCGGGGGCACCAGCCCGAGGTGGGCCCAGGCGGCGGGGGTCGCGACCCGGCCACGCGGCGTCCTGGCGAGCAGTCCTTCCCGTACGAGGAAGGGCTCGGCGACCTCCTCGACCGTCTCGCGCTCCTCCCCCACCGCCACCGCGAGGGTGGAGAGCCCGACGGGGCCGCCGCCGAAGAGCTTCAGCAGGGCGCCGAGCACGGCACGGTCCAGCCGGTCCAGGCCGCGGGCGTCGACCTCGTAGACCCTCAGGGCCGCGGCGGCGATGTCCCGGTCGATCCGGCCCTCGGCCTTGACCTGGGCGTAGTCCCGGACGCGGCGCAGCAGCCGGTTGGCGATACGGGGGGTGCCCCGGGACCGGCCCGCGATCTCGGCGGCGCCCGCCGGGTCTATGGCGACGTCGAGCAGTCCGGCGGAGCGGTGGATGACCCGCTCCAGCTCGGTGGGGGCGTAGAACTCCATGTGCCCGGTGAAGCCGAAGCGGTCGCGCAGCGGGGGCGGCAGCAGCCCGGCCCTGGTGGTCGCTCCGACCAGCGTGAACGGCGGGAGCTCCAGCGGGATGGCGGTGGCGCCGGGGCCCTTGCCGACGATGACGTCGACGCGGAAGTCCTCCATCGCCATGTAGAGCATCTCCTCGGCGGGCCGCGACATGCGGTGGATCTCGTCGAGGAAGAGGACCTCGCCCTCCTGGAGCGAGGAGAGGATCGCCGCGAGGTCCCCGGCGTGCTGGATGGCGGGGCCGGAGGTGATCCGGATCGGGGCGCCCATCTCCGCGGCGATGATCATGGAGAGGGTGGTCTTGCCGAGGCCGGGGGCGCCGGAGAGCAGGACGTGGTCGGCGGTGGCTCCCCGGGCGCGGGCGGCCTTGAGGACCAGGTCGAGCTGTTCGCGGACCTTCTCCTGGCCGACGAATTCATGGAGGTCCTTCGGGCGCAGGGCGGCCTCGACCGCGGTGTCCTCGCCGTCCGCGACCCCGGCGACCAGGCGGTCGTCCAGCCGCTCGTCGGCCAGGTCGCCGGTGTCGGGTCCGGTCTCGTCCCAGTTCATCTCGTCAGTCCCGCCTCGGGTGTTTCGGTACCGGTCCGTGCGGTGTTCCGGCCGGCGTACGGGGGCGTGCAGGCCCCCCGGGGTCAGCGTGCGCGGTTGAGTGTCTGCAGTGCGGCGCGCAGCAGCTGCGGCACGGGGGCCTGGCCGCCCTCGGCGAGCGCGGCCTCGGCCTGCGGTGCCACGGCGCTCACCGCCTCGTCGGCCTCGCGGGTGGCGTATCCGAGGCCGATCAGGGCGGCCTGCAGCTGATCGCGCCAGGAGGAGCTGACGGCGGTGCCGATGCCCTGCTGGCCGATGTGCGCCCCGACCGGCTCGCCGAGCCGGTCCTTGAGTTCGAGGAGGAGCTTCTGGGCGCCCTTCTTGCCGATGCCGGACACGGCGGTGAGGGCCTTCTCGTCCCCGGTGGCGACGGCGATGCGCAGGGCGTCGGGGCTGTGGGTGGCGAGCATGGCCTGGGCGAGCCGGGGGCCGACACCGCTGGCGGTCTGGAGCAGCTCGAATACCTGACGCTCGTCGTCGTCGGCGAAGCCGTAGAGGGTGAGCGAGTCCTCGCGGACGACCAGGGAGGTGGCGAGCCTGGCCTCCTTGCCGATCCGCAGGCCGGCGAGGGTGTCGGGCGTGCACTGGACGGCCATGCCGATGCCGCCGACCTCGATGACGGCCGTGGCCGGGGCGAGGGCGGCCACCGGGCCGGAGACGAAGGCGATCATGCGGTGCGGCCTTTCAGCGTGCGGTGGGCGGCGACGGCCTGCTGCAGTCGGTTCTGCGCGGGTGCGCGCCAGATGTGGCAGATGGCGAGGGCGAGGGCGTCGGCGGCGTCGGCGGGTTTCGGCGGCGCGTCGAGCCGCAGCAGCCGGGTCACCATCGCCCCGACCTGGGCCTTGTCGGCGCGCCCCGACCCCGTGACGGCGGCCTTGACCTCGCTGGGGGTGTGCAGGGCGACGGGGATGCCGCGGCGGGACGCGCAGAGCATGGCGACCGCGCTGGCTTGGGCGGTGCCCATCACCGTACGGACGTTGTGCTGGGCGAACACCCGCTCCACGGCGACGAACTCGGGCCGGTGCTCGTCGAGCCAGCGCTCGATGCCCTGCTCGATGGCGACGAGCCGGTGGCCGAGCTCCGCGTCGGCCGGGGTGCGCACGACTCCGACGCCGGCCATCGTGAGCGGCCGGCCCGCGACTCCCTCGACGACTCCGACGCCGCACCGGGTCAGCCCCGGGTCCACTCCCAGCACCCGCATGAAAGGGCCCCCTCCGCCGTTCGGTCACCTGTTCCCGCAGGCTATCGGGTCGCACCGACAATGCGACGGGCCGACGGGGTGTGTCCCGTCGGCCCGTCGCGGTTCAGCGCCCTCAGGCGTCGACCTTCTCCATGACCTCGTCGGAGACGTCGAAGTTGGCGAAGACGTTCTGCACGTCGTCGCTGTCCTCCAGCGCGTCGATCAGCTTGAAGATCTTGCGCGCGCCCTCTTCGTCGAGCTCGACCTGCATGGTCGGGACGAAGTTGGCCTCGGCCGAGTCGTAGTCGATGCCGGCCTCCTGGAGCGCGGTGCGGACCGCGACCATGTCGGTGGCCTCGCTGAGCACCTCGAAGGTGTCACCGAGGTCGTTGACCTCCTCGGCACCCGCGTCGAGCACCGCGCCGAGCACGTCGTCCTCGGACAGCTCGGCCTTGGGGACGATCACGACGCCCTTGCGGTTGAACAGGTACGAGACCGAGCCCGGGTCCGCCATCGAACCGCCGTTGCGGGTCATGGCGACGCGGACGTCGGAGGCGGCACGGTTGCGGTTGTCGGTGAGGCACTCGATGAGCACCGCGACGCCGTTCGGACCGTAGCCCTCGTACATGATCGTCTCGTAGTCGGCGCCACCGGCTTCGAGGCCGGCACCGCGCTTGACCGCCGAGTCGATGTTCTTGTTCGGGACCGAGCTCTTCTTGGCCTTCTGGATGGCGTCGAAGAGAGTCGGGTTGCCGGACACGTCGGCGCCGCCCGTGCGGGCCGCGACCTCGATGTTCTTGATCATCTTCGCGAAGAGCTTGCCGCGCTTGGCGTCGATCACGGCCTTCTTGTGCTTCGTCGTAGCCCATTTAGAGTGGCCGGACATCTGCCTTCTCCTTCGCGTCACCAAAATCGATCCGAACCCGAGAGATCCTACCGGGATCGAATCAGCCCACGGCGCGCACCATGTCGGTGAAGAGCGCGTGCACACGGTGGTCGCCCGTCAGCTCCGGGTGGAACGACGTCGCCAGGGCGTTTCCCTGGCGTACGGCCACGATATGGCCGCCGTGCACCGCGACGACCTGCGCGGCCGCTCCGACCGACTCCACCCAGGGGGCCCGGATGAAGACGCCCTCGACGGGTCCGCCAGGCACTCCGTCCATCTCGACGGCCGCCTCGAAGGACTCGTTCTGCCGCCCGAAAGCGTTACGGCGCACGATCATGTCGATGCCGCCGACCGTCTCCTGGCCGGAACGGGGATCGAGGATCTTGTCGGCGAGCATGATCATCCCGGCGCAGGTGCCGTAGACCGGCATCCCGGCGGCGACCCGCTCGCGCAGCGGTTCCAGCATGCCGAAGAGGACGGCCAGCTTGGACATCGTGGTGGACTCACCGCCGGGTATGACGAGACCGTCGACCTCGGCGAGCTCCTCGGGCCGCCGGACCGGCCTGGCCAGGGCGTCCGCCGAGGCCAGGGCGATCAGGTGTTCCCGTACGTCGCCCTGGAGAGCCAGGACTCCGATGACAGGGGTGTCGGTCATCCGCGCTTACCAGCCGCGGTTGGCGTAGCGCTCGCCCTCGGGCAGCGTGTCGCAGTTGATGCCGACCATGGCCTCGCCCAGGTTGCGGGAGGCGTCCGCGATGATCTTCGGGTCGTCGTAGAAGGTGGTGGCCTTCACGATGGCGGCGGCGCGCTTGGCCGGGTCGCCGGACTTGAAGATGCCGGAGCCCACGAAGACGCCCTCGGCCCCGAGCTGGCGCATCAGGGCTGCGTCGGCGGGGGTGGCCACGCCGCCGGCCGAGAACAGGACGACGGGCAGCTTCCCGAGCTCGGCGACCTCCTTGACCAGCTCGTACGGGGCGCGGAGTTCCTTGGCGGCGGCGTACAGCTCGTTGTTGTCGTAGCCGCGCAGCCGGGCGATCTCGTTCTTGATCTGGCGCAGGTGCCGGACGGCCTCGACGACGTTGCCGGTGCCGGCCTCGCCCTTGGAGCGGATCATGGCCGCGCCCTCGGCAACGCGGCGCAGGGCCTCGCCCAGGTTGGTGGCGCCGCAGACGAAGGGGGTCGTGAAGGCGAACTTGTCGCTGTGGTTGACCTCGTCGGCCGGGGTGAGGACCTCGGACTCGTCGATGTAGTCGACACCCAGGGACTGGAGCACCTGGGCCTCGACGAAGTGCCCGATGCGGGACTTGGCCATGACGGGGATGGAGACCGCCTCGATGATCTCCTCGATCATGTTGGGGTCGGACATCCGGGCCACGCCGCCGTCCTTGCGGATGTCGGCCGGCACCCGCTCCAGGGCCATGACGGCCACGGCGCCCGCGTCCTCGGCGATCTTCGCCTGCTCGGCGTTGACGACGTCCATGATCACGCCGCCCTTGAGCTGCTCGGCCATGCCGCGCTTGACTCGGGCGGTGCCGGTGGCCGGGGTCTCGGTGGACTGCGGGGTGCTGGGAAGCGTGGACACGGAAGGACCTCACTGGGGTGGAAGAACTGGATTCTGCAGACCTGAGCAAACGCTCCGGAAGCAGTCCACAGCAAGGGCCAATGAGCACCCTGTGGATCGTTCTGAGCCCCGCGGCTCCTCGACCTGATGCCGTCCTCAGCTGCCGGGGCGGTCCGCCAGGGCGACCGGCGGCTCGTCGTCCATCTCGAACGCGAGCGGGAACGGGGCGTGCCCCGCCAGCCGGAACAGCCGCACCGTGCGGTGCCTGCGCAGCGCCCGGGCGGCGCGCACCGCGTCGTTGTGGAAGCGGCGCGCCATCGGCACGCGGCGTACGGCGGCGGCCAGCTCCTTCGCCGCGTCCTCGCCGCCCGGGACCTCCTTCACCGCGTCGACCTGCGCGGTCTCGCCGAACACGGCCCGCAGGGCGGTGCTCAGCTCGCTCTCGGCGACCTCGCGCTGCTCCTCCTCGGCCTGCCGCGCCGCGTGCGCCGCCTCGTACAGGACGATGGACGCCGCGGGGTCCAGGACACCGGAGGTGGCCAGCTCCTGGGTGACCGAGGCGCGTCGCAGCAGCTGGGCGTCGAGTGCCGCGCGGGCCGCGTCGATCCGGGCGTGGAGCCGGTCGAGCCGCCCGGCGGTCCAGCTGAGGTACAGGCCGATCGCGACGAGCGCGGCGACGGTCCAGATGAGGATTTCGATCACGGGCGGAAAGGCTACCGTCGGCGGGCCCCGCCCGGACCGCCGGTACGCCCCGGAGCCCGCTGCATGCCCCCGGACCGGTACACCCCCGACCCCGGAACGCCCCGCACCCGCCGGTACGCCCCGGAACCGGACCGCCGGTAGGCCCCGGAACCGGACCCGCACATACGCCCCCGGTGCGGCCGTCAGTCCCTGGCGAGGCCGAAGCGCGCCCGCAGCCCGGTGCGCTCGTCGGTGTCCACGGCCGCCGCCCCGTCCGTGACCGTCTCGTACACCGCGAGGATGTCCGCGCCGACCGTCGTCCAGTCGAAGCGGCGCACATGCGCGCTGCCCCGCTCCCGCAGCCCCTCGCGCCGCCCGGGGTCGCCGAGCAGCCGGATCGCCGCGGCGGCCAGCGCTTCCGCGTCCTCGTTGGCGAACAGGTCGCCCGCGGCGCCCTGGTCGAGCACCTGCGCGAAGGCGTCCAGGTCGCTGGCGAGCACCGGCGCGCCCGCCGAGAGCGCCTCGACCAGGATGATGCCGAAGCTCTCGCCGCCGGTGTTGGGCGCGACGTACACGTCGACGCTGCGCAGCAGCCGTGCCTTGTCCTCGTCGCTCACCATGCCGAGGAATTCGACGCGCTCCCGCATCTCCTTGGGCAGGGAGGCGACGGCCTCCTCCTCATCACCGCGTCCCGCGACGAGCAGCCGGGCCTTCGGGCGGGCGGCGAGGATCGCGGGGAGTGCCTTCATCAGGACGGGCAGTCCCTTGCGCGGTTCGTCGATGCGCCCTATGAAGCCGAGCGTGCCGCCCTGCCACTCGGCCTTCGGCTCGGCGCCCGCGAAGAAGTCCACGTCGACGCCGTTGGGGATGACCACGGCGTCCCCGCCGAGGTGCTCGACCAGGGTCCGCCGGGCGTACTCGCTGACCGCGATCCGCGCGCTGATCTTCTCCAGCGCGGGCTGGAGGATCGGGTACGCCGCGATCATGGCACGGGAGCGGGGGTTGGACGTGTGGAAGGTGGCCACGATCGGCCCCTGCGCCGCCCAGCAGGTGAGCAGACCCAGCGAGGGCGCGGTGGGTTCGTGGATGTGGATGACGTCGAAGGTGCCGTCGTTGAGCCAGCGCCGCACCCGCGCGGCGGAGAGGAAGCCGAAGTTCAGCCGGGCGACGGAGCCGTTGTAGGGGACGGGCACGGCCCGGCCGGCGGACACGACGTACGGCGGCAGCGGCGTCTCGTCGTCGGCGGGTGCGAGCACCGAGACGTCGTGGCCGAGGCGGATCAGGTGCTCGGCCAGGTCGCGGATGTGGAACTGCACCCCGCCCGGCACGTCCCAGGAGTACGGGCAGACGATGCCGATCTTCACGGAGCTTCTCCCTGGGGTTCCAGATCGGAGATCCAGAGCCGTTGCAGCATGTGCCAGTCCTCCGGATGCTCGGCGATACCGGTGGCGAAGGCGTCGGCCAGCGCCTGTGTCATGGAGGACGTCTTCTCGGCGCGATCGCCTGACTCCGGTACGGCGACGGGCGGATGGACCCGTGCCCCCATGACCGGCGTGCCGTCGTACCAGAGGGTGACGGGCAGCAGCAGCGCGCCGGTCTGCTGGGCCAGCAGCGCGGGGCCCGCGGGCATCCGCGCGGTGTCGCCGAAGAAGTCCACCTCGACGCCGGAGGCCGACAGATCGCGGTCGGCGACGAGGCAGACCAGTCCGCCCGCGCGCAGCCGGCGGGCCAGCATGCCGAACGCGGCGCCCCCGTTGTGCGGCAGGACCTCCATGCCCAGGCCCTGGCGGTAGGCCACGAAGCGGTCGTAGAGGGTCTCCGGCTTCAGCCGCTCGGCGACCGTCGTGAAGGGCACCTTCAGGTCCGTGGTGACCCACGCGCCCGCCAGGTCCCAGTTCCCCAGGTGGGGCAGCGCCAGGATGACGCCCTGGCCCGCGTCCAGTCCCTCCGTGAGCCGGTGGGCGTCGGTGACGTCGATGGAGTCCTTGATCCGCTGCGGGCTCCAGGTCGGCAGCCGGAAGGACTCCATCCAGTACCGCATGTACGAGCGCATGCCGGCCTTGGACAGCTCGGCGAGCCTGGCCGCGTCCGCGTCCGGCACCACCCGGGCGAGGTTCGACTCCAGGCGCAGCACCGACTTCCCGCGCCGCTTCCAGACCTGGTCGGCCAGGGTGCGGAAGAGCGCGGCGGCCGCGGGCTCGGGAAGCTTCTTGACCGCGCCCCAGCCGAGGCCGTACAGCCCGTCCGTGAGGCGTTCCTTCAGGTCGGATCCGGTGCCGCTCACTGTGCGGACTCGCTCCCGCCCTGGGCGGCGGCCGCCGCGGCGTCGGCCTCGGCCGACTCCCTGCGCACGGTCACCACCCGCTGGATCAGCGTCACGAGGCTGCCCGCGGCGACGATCCACAGCGCGATCGGCAGCAGGACCTGGATGCCGGGCACCCCGAAGCCGTGCAGTCCGGCGAGACCGGCGGCGACCAGCGAGATCACGAGCCGCTCGGCGCGCTCGACGAGGCCGTTCACCGCGACCGGCAGGCCGATCGACTCGCCGCGCGCCTTGGTGTACGAGACGACCTGGCCGCTGGCCAGGCAGAAGATCGCGACCGCGCAGAGGACGTTGTCGTCACCGCTGCCCGCGTACCAGAGCGCGAACCCGGCGAAGATCGCCCCGTCCGCGACCCGGTCGAGCGTCGAGTCCAGGAACGCGCCCCACCGGCTGGAGATCCCGGCCTGCCGGGCCATGTTGCCGTCGACCAGGTCCGAGAAGACGAAGACCGTGATCACGATCGTGCCCCAGAAGAACTCCCCCATGGGGAAGAAGACCAGCGCACCTGCCATCACTCCGGCCGTGCCGACGAGAGTGACCGCGTCGGGGCTGACCCCGAGGCGGAGCAGCAGAGCGGCGAACGGTGTGAGGACACGCGTAAAAAATGCACGCGCGTACTTGTTCAGCATGGCCTTCCCGAGGTTCGGTGGGCGCCGTGCGACCCCTTCGGCCACCGGCTGGCCCATCGTAGTCACGAGCCGTGCCGGGCCGGGCCGGGGCACCCCGTCCCGCCGGATGTCCCCGAAGTCACGCCTCCCCGTGCGCGACGTATGGACGGCACCGGACACCGGTGAAAAGCTCGAAGGACCGCGGGCGTCGCCGGAGCCGCCGCGACGGCTCCGCCCCGCCCGTGCATCCACTCCCCGGACATCGCGGCACTGCGCCACCTATCGGGAGGCACGCATCATGGGCGACAGGACACATGCACACACCGGGGCCGCCGGCAGGGCGCCGACGGCCGGCCGGCCCGCTTCCCTGCGGAACGTGGTGCTGGTCGGCCACAGCGGCTCGGGCAAGACCACGCTGGTCGAGGCACTCGCGCTGACGGCCGGGGCGCTCAACCGGGCGGGCCGGGTCGAGGACGGGGCCACCGTCTCCGACTACGACGAGATCGAACAGCGCCGACGGCGTTCCGTACAGCTCTCGCTGGTCCCCGTCGAATGGGGCGGCCACAAGATCAATCTGCTGGACACCCCCGGCTACGCGGACTTCGTCGGGGAGCTCAGGGCCGGTCTGCGCGCGGCGGACGCGGCCCTCTTCGTCGTCTCGGCCGCCCAGGAGGCCGACGCCGTGGCGGGGACCACCCGCGCCGTCTGGGAGGAGTGCGCGGCCGTCGGGATGCCCCGCGCCATCGTGGTCACGCACCTGGACACCGCGCGCACGTCATTCGAGGAGATGACCCGGGTCTGCGGCCGGATCTTCGGCAACGACGACCCCGACGCCGTACTCCCCCTCTACCTCCCGGTGCAGGGCCCGGAGGGCCCCGACGGACACGCCCCGCTCACCGGGCTCACGGGACTGCTGACCCAGCGGATCTTCGACTACTCCTCGGGCGAACGGCAGGAGAACCCGCCCGCCGGGGAGCAGCGGGGACCGCTCCAGGACGCCCGCAACCGGCTCATCGAGGGGATCATCGCCGAGAGCGAGGACGAGACCCTGATGGACCGCTACCTCGGCGGCGGCGAGATCGACGTGGCGACCCTCATGGGCGACCTGGAACGCGCCGTGGCGCGCGGCTCCTTCCACCCGGTCCTCACCGCCGCCCCGGCCGCCGAGGGCGCGGCCCAGGGCATCGGCACCGTGGAGCTCCTGGACCTGATCACCAAGGGCTTCCCCTCTCCCGTGGAGCGCGCCCTCCCCGCCGTCAGCACGCCGGACGGCACCCCGCGCCCCGCCCCCGCCTGCGATCCCGGGGCGCCGCTGGTGGCCGAGGTCGTGAAGACGGCCTCCGACCCCTATGTCGGCAGGGTCTCCCTGGTCCGTGTCTTCTCCGGCACCCTCCGTCCCGACGAGACCGTGCACGTGTGCGGCCACGGGCTCACCGAACCCGGCGGGGCGACCCGTCCCTTCCACGAGGCCGATGTGCGCGTGGGGGCGCTCACCGCGCCCTTCGGCAAACAGCAGCGCCCCCTGGACCAGTGCGTCGCCGGTGACCTGGCCTGTGTGTCGAAGCTGGGCGGGGCGGAGACCGGCGACACCCTCTCGGGCACCGGTGAACCCCTGCTGATGGAGCCCTGGAGCATGCCCGACCCCCTGCTCCCGCTGGCGGTGCGCGCCCACGGCAAGGCCGACGAGGACCGGCTCTCGCAGGGCCTGGCGCGCCTGGTGGCCGAGGACCCGACCATGCGCCTCGAACAGAACCAGGACACCCACCAGGTCGTCCTGTGGTGCATGGGCGAGGCCCACACCGACGTCGCCCTCGAACGCCTGCGCAGCCGGTACGGCGTCCAGGTCGACGCCGAGCCCCATCGTGTCCCCCTGCGCGAGACGTTCGCCTCCCGGACCGTCGGGCGCGGCCGTCACGTCAAGCAGTCGGGCGGCCACGGCCAGTACGCCATCTGCGAGATCGAGGTGGAGCCGCTGCCTCCCGGCACGGGCATCGAGTTCGTCGACAAGGTGGTCGGAGGCTCGGTACCGCGCCAGTTCGTCGCGTCGGTGGAGAAGGGCGTACGCGCCCAGGCGGCCCGGGGGGTCGCGGCGGGGCATCCGCTCGTCGACGTACGCGTGACCCTGCTCGACGGGAAGTCGCACTCGGTGGACTCCTCCGACGCCGCGTTCCAGACCGCCGGCGCGCTGGCGCTGCGCGAGGCAGCCGCCGACACCCGTATCCAGCTGCTCGAACCCGTCGCGGAGGTCGCCGTGCTGGTCCCCGACGACTTCGTGGGGGCCGTGATGAGCGACCTCGCGGGCCGGCGCGGCCGGGTCGTCGGCACCGAACAGACCGCCGGGGAGCGGACGCTCGTGCGCGCCGAGGTCCCCGAGATCGAGATCGGCAGGTACACCGTCGACCTCCGCTCGCTGACGCACGGCACCGGGCGGTTCGACCGGGCGTACGCCCGGCACGAACCCATGCCCCCACAACTCGCCGATCGCCTCCGCGAATCACAGGAAAACACCGCAAAAGTCAGCTAGCCGACCGGATATGGCGACTTCCGCCCGCCCCGGCCACGTCGTCCGGGCGGGCGCACGGCCCGGACGATAGTCTGTGGTCCCAGCTCAGAAGGTGTGCGACGTACGGTAGTTGGGAACAGCCGCAGGAGCAGGCCGTGCGGGCGAGTGGGGGCGACAGTGGCCAACGACGGATTCGATTTCTCTCCTGGAGCGCAGATCCCGCTCCAGGGTTCGGGCGGACAGGCGGTGGCGACCAACGCCCTCGCCTCCGCCGCGTACCGCGACAGCGACGTGGCGGAGATCCTGAAGGCCAACAGCGAATGGCACAAGTCCGAGGTGAAACCGGGCGAGTCCAAGCTGTTCAAGTCCGACTACTTCAAGCCGAATCTGGGCGAGGCCTACTCCAGGGCCGTCCAGGAACGCATGCTCGGCGGCGGCCGGAACGCGCTCATCCAGTCCTTCGGCACCGACCCGCAGACCGTCGTCGAGCACTGCCTGTCCGCCACCCGGCTGCGCAAGGCACGTGACACCAAGCTCACGCTGATCACCGCCGTCTGCGGGTTCCTCTTCCTGCCGGGCATGCTGCTGTGGGTGCTCGCCTTCCGGCTGCGCGACTCGCTCAACAAGTCCAAGGACAAGTTCTTCCAGGCACTGGGCGGTGTCCTGCTCGTCGTGCTCGGCGCCGCCGCCGCGTTCTTCCTGATCGCCATGCCGCTGACCGGCTTCCTGGCCCTCTATCTGCGCGCCGCCGCCGTCGCCCCGCTGATCGGCTGGCTGCTCGCCAAGCGGGTCGCCGAGACCTCGACCAAGGACCTGCGGGCCCGCTGGGAAGGGCTGCTCTCCGGCTCCGGCGTCAGCGCGAAGATCCCCGAGGCCGTGCCCAAGAACCCCAACGAGACGGCCCGCGAGGCCCTGCGCCAGGGCCTGGAGAAGCTCTCGGCCGAGCAGCAGTCCAACTCCGTCTTCTACGCCGGTCCCAAGGGCGTCCTCGGCATGGGCACCCGCTGGGGCAGCTGGCAGCTCGCCGAGGAGCTCACCCCCGAGGACCCCACGAAGGAGATCCACCAGTTCCGCAGCTGGGATGTCGTGCGCGCCATCCACGACCAGCTGAAGATGCTGGAGCGCGGCCCGCTGAACACCGGCGGCTTCCCCACGCCGTCCGTGAAGCACTGGATCGTCTCCCCCGTCGGCGAGAACGCGGACTCCGTCTCCCGCCCCCAGGGCGAGGACGTCGCCACCTTCCAGGTCAAGCCGCACGAGATACAGCGCATCTGCAACCACCAGCAGTTCGGCAGCGGCGACCGCCACTACCTGGGCGTGCAGTTCGTCCTCTGGGACGGCCAGCTGGTGATCACCATGCTGATCAGCGTCACCGTGCTCCACGAGACCCTGCGCATCGAGGTCACCGGGCACGCGCTCGGCCCCGTCCACGGGCTCTTCCTCACCAAGCCGGAGGCACCGACCAAGACGGTCAAGAAGGCCGTCAGGTTCTGGGAGACCCGCAAGATCTCGCTCCCGCTCGTCAAGGCGAGCGAGGTCGTCAGGCTCGCGCTGCGCGCGCCCTTCACCTGGTACCCGCCGCTGCTCGACTACCTGGGCGGCAAGATCGTCCTGCCCGAGCCCTTCGGGCTGCGTCACGCCTGGGCGGCCAAGCCGTGGGGCCACCGCTTCATGGCGGACGACGCCATGCGGACGGCGACCCCGGTCCTGCGCGTCGTCCACTCGGCGACGATGCGGGTCCTGAAGGAGCACGGCGTCGACACCGAGCGCTTCGACAACCGCTCCATGATCCTCAGCGGCCTGGTCCAGGACCCCGCCCCGAGGAAGGCCGACGTCTACGACGCCTGACCGCCCGGGGCGGGGTACGGGCGGACTGGGGGCTCAGACTGACGGCAGCTCGGCCGGCCACACACCGGCCAGCATCGTCCGGGTGTCCCCCAGCAGCTGCGGGAGCACCTTCGTGTGACCGACGACGGGCATGAAGTTGGTGTCCCCGCCCCAGCGGGGCACCACATGCTGGTGGAGGTGCGCGGCGATGCCCGCGCCGGCCTCGGCGCCCTGGTTCATCCCGATGTTGAAGCCGTGCGCCCCGGAGGCGGCCCGCAGCGCGACCATCGCCCGCTTGGTGAAGTCGCCCAGCTCGGCGGTCTCCTCGGCGTCCAGCTCGGTGTAGTCGGCCACGTGGCGGTAGGGCACGACCATCAGGTGCCCGCCGTTGTACGGGTACAGGTTCAGCACCGCGTAGACCTTCTCACCGCGCGCGATGATCAGCCCGTCCTCGTCCGACTTCGACGGAATCTCGCAGAACGGACAGCCGTCCCCGGCCCCCGGGCCGCTCGGCTTGCTCTCACCCTGGATGTAGGCCATCCGGTGGGGCGTCCACAGACGCTGGAACGCGTCGGGCGTCCCCACTCCGATCTGCTGCTCCGGCTCACTCGTCATGCCGGTCAGCATATTGCTTCACTCCCGCCGCGCGTGTCGCCGGGGCGGTCCCGGCCGCCGCACGGCGATGCTGACGCCATGAGCGACCGCCCCACGGCCCCCGTCCCCGACCGGCTCAAGGATTGGGAGCAGCGAACCGAGGTGCCGCTCTTCGTCGCGGCGCTGGTCTTCCTGGCGGGTTACACGGTCCGCGTCCTCGCCCCCGTCGGTGCCCAGCCCTGGCGCGACATCGCCCTCGCCCTGGTCGCCGCGACCTGGCTGCTCTTCACGGTGGACTACGCCGTACGGCTCCGGCTCAGCGGCCTCGGCGGGCGCTTCGTCCACGTCCACTGGCTGGACACCGTGGTCCTGCTCCTGCCGCTGCTGCGCCCGCTGCGCATGGTCAAGGTCTACACGGCTGTCCAGAAGCACACCGACAGGCCGAGGCTGAGCCTGTACGCACGGGTGATGACGTACGCGGGCCTGACCGCCGGGCTGCTGGGCTTCTCCGCGGCGCTGGCGGTCTACTACCAGGAGAAGGGGGCCCCGGGCGCCTCGATCCGTACGTTCGGCGACGCGGTGTGGTGGGCGTGCGCGACGCTCACGACGGTGGGATACGGCGACGCCGTGCCGGTGACTCCGGCGGGCCGGGTGATCGCGGCGTTCCTGATGGCCTGCGGGCTGGCGCTGCTGGGGGCCGTGACGGGGTCGTTCTCGTCGTGGCTCGTGGAGGTGTTCAAGCGGGAGGACGAGAAGCAGAGGCCCCCGGGGAGCGCGTAGCTCTCCGGGGGCCTCTCCGCGGCCGTGGGTCAGACCTGCACGCGGCGCTCCACCACGTCGAGGAGCTTGGCGATCGCCTCGTCGCGCGGGATGCCGTTCTCCTGCGAGCCGTCGCGGTGGCGGAAGGACACCGTGCCGGCGTTCATGTCGTCGTCACCGACGATGACCATGAACGGCACCTTGGCCTTCTGGTGGTTCCTGATCTTCTTCTGCATCCGGTCGGAGGAGGCGTCCACCTCGACCCGCAGCCCCTTCTTGCGCGCCTCGGCGGCGAACTCCTGGAGGTACGGGATGTGGGTGTCGCCGATCGGGATGCCGACCGCCTGGACCGGGGCGAGCCAGACCGGGAACGCGCCCGCGTAGTGCTCCAGCAGCACGGCGAAGAAGCGCTCGATGGAGCCGAACAGGGCGCGGTGGATCATGACCGGGCGCTGCTTGGAACCGTCCGGGCCGGTGTACTCCAGGTCGAAGCGCTCCGGGAGGTTGAAGTCGAGCTGCACGGTCGACATCTGCCAGGTCCGGCCGATGGCGTCCTTGCACTGCACCGAGATCTTCGGGCCGTAGAACGCGGCGCCGCCCGGGTCCGGGACCAGCGGGAGGCCCTGCTTCTCTGCGACCTGGCGCAGCGTCTCCGTGGCCTCCTCCCAGACCTCGTCGGAGCCGACGAACTTCTCCGGGTCCTTGGTGGAGAGCTCCAGGTAGAAGTCGGTCAGACCGTAGTCACGCAGGAGGTTCAGGACGAAGGTGAGCGTCCGGTCGAGCTCCTCCGCCATCTGCTCCTTGGTGCAGTAGATGTGCGCGTCGTCCTGGGTGAAGCCGCGCGAGCGGGTCAGGCCGTGGACGACGCCCGACTTCTCGTAGCGGTACACCGTGCCGAACTCGAAGAGGCGCAGCGGCAGTTCACGGTAGGAGCGGCCACGCGCGTCGAAGATCAGGTTGTGCATGGGGCAGTTCATCGGCTTGAGGTAGTAGTCCACCCCGTCGTCGAGCTGCATGGGCGGGTACATGCCGTCGGCGTACCAGTCCAGGTGGCCGGACTTCTCGAAGAGCTTGCCCTTCGTCGCATGGGGGCTGTAGACGAACTCGTAGCCCTCCTCCTCGTGGCGGCGCCGCGAGTAGTCCTCCATGGCCCGGCGGATGATGCCGCCCTTGGGGTGGAAGACGGCGAGGCCGGGGCCGATCTCGTCGGGGAAGGAGAACAGGTCCAGCTCGTTGCCGAGGCGGCGGTGGTCGCGCTTGGCGGCCTCCTCCAGGAACTCCAGGTGCGCCTTGAGCTCGTCCTTGGTGGGCCACGCGGTGCCGTAGATGCGCTGGAGCATCGGGTTCTTCTCGCTGCCCCGCCAGTACGCCGCCGCGTTCCGCATCAGCTTGAAGGCCGGGATGAAGCGGGTGGTGGGCAGATGCGGACCCCGGCAGAGGTCCTTCCAGCACAGGTCGCCGGTCTTGGCGTCGAGGTTGTCGTAGATGGTCAGCTCGCCGCCGCCCACCTCGACGTCCGCGCCGTCGTCGGTGGAGGCGGAGCCCTTGATGCCGATGAGCTCCAGCTTGTACGGCTCGTCGGCGAGCTCCTCGCGGGCGGCCTCGTCGGTGACGACCCGGCGGGAGAACCTCTGGCCCCGCTTCTGGATCTCCTGCATCTTCTTCTCGATGGCCTTGAGGTCCTCAGGCGTGAACGGCTTCTCGACGTCGAAGTCGTAGTAGAAGCCGTCCTTGACCGGCGGGCCGATGCCCAGCTTGGCCTCGGGGAAGAGCTCCTGCACGGCCTGCGCCATCACGTGCGCGGTGGAGTGCCGCAGGATGTTCAGGCCGTCCTCGGAGGAGATCTCGACCGGCTCGACGGTCTCGCCGTCCTTGAGCTCGTACGCGAGGTCCTTGAGCTCACCGGCGATCCGCGCGGCGACGACGGTGCGCTGCCCGGGGAAGAGCTCGGCGGCCGTCGTGCCCGTCGTCACCACGTGCTCTTCCCGCTCGGAATCGCGTTGGATGATCACACGGACGTCTGACACCGGTCTCTCCTGACTGAGGGGGTGCGTCGCATTCCTCGTGCGCGCGCAAGAGGAATCGTACCGAGCCGGGGGGCCTCGACGCGAAAGGGATACCGGGCCGCCTACTCCTCGTCCCCCGTGCACGCCTCCTCGAAGAAGTCGACGTTCTCCTGGAGCGACTTCATCAGCCGGTCCCGTTCCGCCTCGTCCACCTGGACCGGGGCGACCTGTGAGGCGCCGGTGAGCCGCCGGAAGCCGCCGCGGTTCTCCAGCCTGCCCTCCACTCGCAGGGGCAGTCCCACCAGGTGGGCGTGGCCGGCGATCCGGTAGGCCTCCTCGTCGAGCTCGATCCGTACGTGCGCGACCTCCGCCCCCGCGAGCACCCTCAGCCGTACGACGCCCGGGCCGCGCGGCCCCGAGCGGCGCAGCCGGACGACGGCCCCGGTGATCCGTACTGGCACCGCGGGCTCGTCCTGGAGATAGCGCACCCCGGCGAGCCGGAGGGCGGGCAGGTCGCCCGGTGAGAACTCGACGGGCTCGGGGCTCACCGGGCAGCCGTCGGGGGGTCCTGCGGCGGGTGCCCAGGCCAGGGTGATCCTGGCGCCCTCCGCTCCCCTGACCAGGGCGACGACCGCCTCGGTCAGCTCGCGGCTGACCCCGGCGGCGACGGCGGCGTCGAAGGCCTCCATGCCGCCGGTGGCGCGCTGGTAGTCGACGGCCTCCCGGGTGGCATGAAGGGCGGAGTAGAGCTGTACGGCGACCTCCCGCCCCTCCGCGACGGGGACGAACGCGGTGAGGCCGCCCCCGCCGCCCGCCGGGCCGACGAGGGTGCCGTCCAGCGCCCTACGGGCCTTCCTGAGGTGGCGCGCCCCGTGGTAGCCGGCCCGGCCGCGCACGGCGAGCGCTCCGGCCAGGAGGATCTGCCGGGCCGCCGCGCGCAGCTGGTCGCTGCCGGTCCAGTCGGCCGCCCCGGCGGTCTCCTCGGGCACCTCCCGCCACCAGCGGATCTCGTCGCTGGGGACGGTGAGGGCGACGAGGATGTCCCGGGCGGACGGGGCGGCGCTGCGGGCGAGCGCGGTGAGGGCCTCGGCGAGCAGGTCCTCGCTGTCGGGGAAGGCGGTGCTGTCCGGGACGAGCAGGCTGGTGCCGCCGGTGGCGGAGCCGGGCGGGACCCAGCGGCCGTAACGGCCGTGGGCGCCTCCGCGGCGGTGCCAGCCGTGCCTGCGCAGCAGTGCGGCGAGGACGGCGGGGTCGACGCGTGCGGGGTCCGGGAACGGGCCGCCTCCGGCTTCCTCGGCGTACGGGTGTGCGCGCGAGCCCGCCGGGACCGTTCCTCCGGTGGGCTCGTCCGTCGAGCGGTGCATCAGGGTCTCCCTCCCGCCCCGACCCGGGCCATGATGTCGCAGAGCGCGCGGTCGTCGAAGATCCGCGAGGTCGGGATCCGCACGGTGGTCCGGTACCTGCCCGTCACCGGGTGGCCGGCCAGGTTCGTCCAGTAGCAGCAGTGCCTCAGGTCGAGCCGGTCGTGCCCGGCCCGCAGCCAGTCGTCCTGGCTGCGGGGCACGAGCATCACGACCAGGATCTTGTGCACCGAGACCGGGGTACGGGCCAGCTTCACCAGATGGGCGTTGTCGAGGGTGAAGGAGAACGCGGCGCCGGGCGGGTGCGCGGGGATCTGGTAGGTGCATTTGAGCTGCACCTTGATGGTCACTTCGTCGTCGACGGTGTGGTCCGGGGCGCCGTGGCTGACGTGCCAGTCGATGCCGTTGTCGGGAAAGGGCTGCGAGAGCGAGCAGCCCGCCGCCGCGGCCACGGCGTGGAGGTAGCCCACCTGGAGGGTCTCCATGCAGGCGGTGGTGGCGAGTGTGCCGCGCAGCGGTGGTGCGTTCCGCTGCGACGGCGGCTTTCCCCCGTGGTCCTCGGTGCGGGCGGGACTCCCTGGGTTCGGCTGCGCGAGCGCCATGGCTCCGTGCCTTCCGGGCTGTGCCGACCGGTTGCCCGGTCTCCGCTGCCGGGCTGGTCAACTTCCGTGCCCGTCCCATGTGTTGTCACCGCAGGAGAGGGCCCGTAAACGGCGTATCAGGCATAGGGCGCGGGTATCACCGAACCGGGCAGAGGTATCCCGCCATCTGCCGCGCAGGCGCGAGGAGTTCGGGGATGATGCATTGGTTCGAGGGGCCGCTGGCGGCTTTTGACACCGAGACAACAGGCGTGGACGTCGAGGAGGACCGGATCGTTTCGGCCGCGCTCGTCCTCCAGGACACCGCGGGCGGACGGCTCCGCGTCACCCGCTGGCTGGTCAATCCGGGGATTCCGGTGCCGCCGGGCGCCACCGAGATCCACGGGCTGACCGATGACCATCTGCAGCGCAACGGCCGGTGGCCCGCGCCGGTCGTCGAGGAGATAGCCCGGGCGCTGGCGGAGCAGTTCGTGACGGGCCGGCCCCTGGTCGTGATGAACGCGCCGTTCGATCTGACGCTCCTGGACCGGGAACTCAGGCGCCACCGGGCGTCGTCGCTGGCCGGGTACCTGGGGACCAAGCCGCTGTGCGTGCTGGATCCCCGGGTGCTGGACAAGCACCTGGACCGCTATCGCAAGGGCCGCCGCACGCTCACGGACCTCTGCGAGCTGTACGGGGTGACGCTGGACGGCGCGCACGACGCGGCGGCCGACGCGGCGGCCTCGCTGGAGCTGGTGCGCGCGGTGGGGCGGCGGTTCTCCGCCCGGCTGGAGCGGCTGTCACCGGCGGAGGTGCACTCGCTCCAGGCGGTGTGGCACGCGGCGCAGGCGCGCGGGCTCCAGGCGTGGTTCGAGAAGAGCGGTGCGCCGGAGACGGTGGACCCGGCCTGGCCGCTGCGCCCGGAGCTGCCCGCGGCGGCGTGATCCGTCTGCGTACGCGAAAGCCGGTCCGTCGATGACACTGACGGACCGGCTCTTCCCGGGTGGGCGATACTGGTTTCGAACCAGTGACCTCTTCGGTGTGAACGAAGCGCTCTCCCACTGAGCTAATCGCCCGGGAACGGGTTGAACCATACAGGGCCCGGCGCCCCTGGTTCAAACTCCTACTCAGTGGCGGATCTGAGTATCCGGGCCCATGCACCCGGATGTGGCCGCCGCCACACTCCCGTACATGGAACATGTGCCGCCGCCCGCAGAGGAATTGGCGCTCCTCGACCGTGAACTGGCCTGGCTGGACGCCCGCCGGCTCCAGTTGCTGAACCGCCGCGCCTGGCTGCTCGGGGTGCTGGGTACGCCCGTCGTCCCGCCGGGCCCCACGACGCCTGCCGCCCGGCCGTTCGCCGCGCCGTTCACGCCTCCGGCCCGAGAGGCTCCGGCGCACGGCACGCAGAACGTGCTGCTGGTCCTCGGTGGTCTGCTGCTGACGGTCGCGGCGATCGCCTTCACCCTGTTCAGCTGGGGCGAGATGGGGATCGCGGGCCGTTCGGCGGTGCTCGCGGCGGTGACGGCCGGCGCGCTGGTGGCGCCCGCGCTGCTGCTCGGCCGCAAGCTGCCCTCGACGGCGGAGGCGGTGGCCTCCCTGGCCCTCGTGCTGACGGTGCTGGACGCGATCGCGCTGCACTCGGTGGCCGCTCCGGACACGGACGGGCTGGTCTTCTCGGCGGTGGCGTCGGCGGTGCTGGTGGTGGTGTGGACCGCGTACGGGCTGCTGCTGGGCCGGTTGCGGGTGCCGCTGCCCTCGGCCGTGGTGGCGGGGCAGCTGCCGCTGGTGTTCGCCGCCTGGGCCGCGGAGGCGTCCGCGGCGGGCTTCGGCTGGGCGCTCATGGTGACGGCCGCCGCGGATGTCGCGGTGGCGCTGTGGGGGCGAGGGCTCGCGGTGCGGGCCACGGCGTGCGCCGGTGCGTTGCTGACGGGGCTGATCGCGCTGGGGCTCGGCCTGGGGCTGTCGGTGTCGGCGGGTGGCGCCCCGGAGGCCCTGGCCCCTGGCGCCCTGCTTCTGGCCGGTGCCGCGGTGGCGGTGTCCGGGGCATGGCGCGCGCCGAAGGCGATGGCCGTGCTCGGGGGTGTCGTGGCCGGTCTCGCCTCGGTGGCCGCGGTGGGCGGTGTGCCGGCCGCTGAGCTGCCGTGGGGCTGGGCGGTCGTGGTGTATCTGGTGTGCGGGGCGGGGCTGTCGGTGGTGCTGCGGCTGCGGGTCCCCCGGCCGGTGGGCCGGGGCGTCCTGGCGGCGTCGGCCGCCGTGATCGCGGGCGCGGTGCTGTGGGCGATGCCGGTGGTGGCCGCGGTGCTGCTGGGGCCGGCCTCGCTGTCGGCGGGGGTGTGGTCCCGGGCGCCGGAGGGATTCCGGGAGGCGCTGGGGCCCTCGGCGCCGTGGTCGGCGTCGGCCTCCTCACCCGTGGTGCTGGCGCTGGCCGCGGGCCTGGCCGCCGCACTGTACGTCAGGTGGCCGGCGGCCGTCCCCCGTGACGGGTGGCGGATCGCTGCCGGAGCGGGTGCCGCGGTCCTGGGCTGGGGCGCCGTGCTCGCGCTGCTCGCCGTGGCGGATGTGCCGTACGCGGTGGCGGTCGCCGCGGAACTGCTGCTGGTGGCGGCGCTGCTGGCGGCCGCCGTGCGCCGGGGAGCGGACGCCCTCGCGGTGCTGTGCCTGGTGTGCGCGGCGGCCGGGGCGGTGAGCGCGGGGTTGCTCGGGCTGGCCGCCGAGCCCGCGACGTACGCGGCCCTCGTAACCCTGGCGGTGCTCCTCGCGGGTGCGGCGGCCATGTCGGCGGTGCCCGCCGTGCGATCGGTCCTGGCCTGCGGCGCGGTGCTGTGCGCGACGGCACTCGCGGTGGCGGCGGGGGCCTCGCTCGGGTGGAGCGCTCCGCACACGGCCCCGCTGGTACTGCTCGTGACGGTGGCGACCGTGCTGCTGGGGGCGCGGCTGAGCGTGCCCGCCGTGGCGGTGCCGGTGGAGCTCACGGGTGCGTTCGCCGCGCTGGTGGCGGTGGTGCTGGCGGTGTCCGACCCGCCGTTCCTCTCCCTGGTGCTGGGTCTGTGCGGGGTGCTGGCCACGGGCGCGGCGCTGCGGAAGGAGCGCCGCCGGGCGGCCGGGTATCCGGCGGCGGTTCTGTTCGTGGCCGCGGCCTGGGTGCGGCTCGCGGTCTCGGGAGTGACGGACCCCGAGGCGTACACGCTGCCGGTCTCGGTGGCCGCGTTCGTGGTGGGGTATCTGCGCCGGCGCCGGGACCCGGCCGCGTCCTCGTGGGTGGCGTACGGTCCGGCCCTGTCCACGACGATGGTGCCGAGCCTGGTCGTGGCGTGGGCCGATCCGCACTGGATGCGGCCCCTGCTGCTGGGCGTCGCGGCGCTGGTGGTCACGCTGGTGGGCGCCCGGCTGCGGCTCCAGGCGCCCCTGGTGCTGGGCGGTTCGGTGCTGGCGCTGGACGGGCTGCACGAGCTCGCCCCGCACGTGGTGCAGGTGCTCGACGCGCTCCCCCGCTGGGTGCCCCCGGCGCTCGCCGGGCTGCTGCTGCTCGCCGTCGGTGCGACGTACGAGCAGCGGCTGCGCGACGCGCGCCGGGTGCGGGAGAGCTTCGGGCGGATGCGTTAGCCCTCGCGTCCGGACGGGCCTACGGCATCTTGTCGCCGACGAGCGCGAGGTTCTGAATGGCCGCCAGGCCGTACAGGGCTGTGGTGTTGGTGCTGACCCAGGCCGCCTCACTGCCCGGTACGGGCCCGGTGGGCCCTTCGATCTTCTTGGTGCTCCAGTCGGTGCTCTCCTTGTAGTCCCAGGCGTCGGCGCTGCTGTAGAACTGCTTCCAAGCCCGGGTGGCCAGGGTGACGTCGCCCGTCTGCACGGCGGCGTAGGCGTCCTGGCGCGAGTGGCCCTGGAACAGCAGGAGCGTGCCGAAGTTGCTTCCGTAGCGCGCGGCCTGTTCGGCCTTGGTGGCGTTGAAGTAGCGGCAGTAGTCGATCCAGGCGGCCTTGAACGCCGGCATGTCGATCATGTCGATGAGTTCGGCGTTGAGTTCGACCAGGCCGAACATCGCGGACAGGTGCGAGACGCCGACCGCGGGCGCGTCGGCGATGGCGAACTTCCCGGTGTCGAGGTCGTACAGCCCGGTGCCCTGGACGAAGCCGTTGGGCTGGGCCGCGATGGTCTCCATGGTCGACAGGACCCGGTCCCTGGCCTTCTCCCACTTGGGGCCACGTCGTTCCCACTCGGTGAGCCAGGCGGAGACGAGGCCGCTCCAGTCCGTGCCGAAGCCGATGGACAGCGCGTGACGGTCCGGGGTGTAGGGCTCGGTGCGGATCTTGCGGATGGGGTCGAGGGCCAGGAAGGTCTCGTCGGAGTCGACGTTGGCGTGCATGAGGTCGCCGACGCGCTCGTCCGCGGTGAGGAAGTAGAACATGCGCCGGTAGGTGGTGTTGGCGATGCGCTGCTGCTTGGCGCTGTCGGCGTAGTGCTGGACTCCGTGGCGGGTGCCGAGGCCGGCCCATTTGCCGAGGTGGTAGACGTCGACCTCACCGGTGTGCCGGGTCATGGCCTCGGCGAAGCGGTAGATGTCGGCGCGGCCGGAGCGCATGTAGGCGTACCAGAGCCAGAGGTCGGGCGAGAGCTCGGAATTGTCCCAGGCGTAGCCGCCGACGTCGTAGCACCACTGGTGGCGGGTGGGGTCGTAGGTGTGCATGATGTCGCCGTAGTCCCAGAAGCCGTACCAACGGCGCATCTCCACCTGGTCCTTGTAGTACGTGAAGAGGAAGTCCAGGTGGTCCTCGATCTTCGACTTCGCGGCGGTGGAGCGGTCGGGTTCGGCGAAGAGTCCGCCGAACACCTTCGCCTTGACGAGCTGCTTGGGCGGGGCCGCGAGCTGGGGCGGTGTGCGTACGGCGTCGACCTGCTGGGCGAGCACCTCGGGGGCCGGGGTGGATTCGTTGGCCCAGAAGAGGAGTTCGCTGGTCCTGGCGATGCCGTAGGGGGTGCCGAAGCCGGGTTCGTAGTCCTCGTAGGTGATGTTGAGGCCTTCGACCTGCTCGGGGTAGGTGTCCTGCCCCATGCCGTCGTGGTAGAAGCGCAGGTCCATGGGCTGGGCTTCGGGCGACCAGAGCCAGAGGGTGACCTCGGCCGCGTCGGTGTGCGCGTCGCGGATGTCGAGCTGGGCGGGGTGCTTCTCCCAGAAGTCGCGCAGCCCGAAGGAGAATCCGCCGCTGGGGCCGCCGACGTATCCGAAGCCCGAGGCCCGCCTGCCGCCGCCCGCGCCGATCCAGCCGTGCCCCTTCTTGGTGCGCTTGCGCAGGCCGAAGCCGTCGGCGGAGAGCTGGGAGAGGGTGTAGTCGCCCCACTCGGGGATGTACTGGAGGCGGGTGGTGACCCGCTGGTCCCAGGTGGCGGGGTCGGGGAGCTTCTGGCCGGCGAACTGCGCCTCGCGGACGGCCGCCCCGGGGTCGCGGCGCAGCCCGGTGATGCCCTTGACGGCTTCCCGCAGGAGTCCGGTGCCGTCGCCGCCGATGCGGATGTGGCGGTCGTAGGACGCGTCGCGCATGGGCACGGTGAAGCGCACGCCGAGGCCCCGCACGAAGTCGCCGCTCGCCTTGCCGGGCTCCACGGTGCCGTCGTAGGTGATGGTGTGCACCATCCGGAACGATTCGGCGCCCGCGTAGAAGTAGAAGCGTACGGAGAAGGGCATCCAGGACCGCGAGCCCTTGCGGTGCTTGCCGTCGATGCGGACGACGGCGCGGACCGGTCCGTCCTGCTCGACCTCGGCCTCCTCGACGACGCTCTCGAAGCGTTCGTACTTCTCGCTGCCCTGGTCGCCGTCCTCGATCTCCCCCTGGCGTACGAGGACGAGGCGGCCGTCCCGCGCGATCTCGGTGGAGCCCCGGGTGACGGTCTTGACGAGGGCGGAGCCGCTGGTGCCGAGCTTGGCCGTGATCACCCCGGTGGAGACGGTGATGACGCCCCCCTTGCGGGCCGCCGTGACCTTCTTGGAGGGGGCGGCCGGGGAACCGGCGGTGAGGGAGAACTTCTTGGCGGTGACCTCCGGGCCGACCGCGTGCGCGGTCCACTTGAGCGAGCCGTCCGGCCAGTAGCCGATCGGCCAGGTCTGCACGGGGACGTCCTTCCCGTCCTCCGTGGCAAGCGCGAACGTCTGGTCCTCGGCGTACTGCCCCTTGGGCCAGGGGACGCCGAGCGTGGAGCCGGGTGCGGCGCCGAGGCCGCCGGACTCCAGCCAGGTCAGGTCCACCGGCTCGGCGGCCTGCTCCGCGCTCTGGGCGGCGGAGGCGGATGTGGTGCCGAGGGACCAGCTGAGCTGCGCGGCCGCGCCGGCCGCTGCCGCGGCCTTCAGGAGCGTTCTGCGGGGCATCCTGGACATGGTTGTGCCTCTCTCCGTGCGGGGGATCGGGACAGGAGACGTACGGGTGTTCCGCGGGTCAGCGCGAGAGCCGGCGCGCGTGCACCGCGGTGGCCGCGGCGGCGACGGCCCCGACGACGGGGACGGCCAGCGGCAGGATCATGGCGCCGGACAGCGCGACGACGGCCATCCCGCAGACCAGCAGGAGGGAACCTGCCGGGTCGCGGACCGTGTCGCGGCCGGCGTCGGCCAGGAGGGTGCGCCAGAGGGCACCGGGCTTCCAGCAGGTGGCGGCGCGGAGCACGGCCACCAGGAAGCCGATCAGGGCGAGGATGCCGACGGCGCCCACGAGGGGGCCGCCGGGCAGCCCGGCACGCACGGCCGCGAGGTCGAGCCAGAGCAGGGCTCCGGCGGCCCACACGGCCGCGCCGACGAGCCACCCGCCGCGGGCGGCGGACCGGGCGTCGGCGGCGAACTCGCGCAGGCCGCCCTGTTCGCCGTCGAGATAGCGGCGCAGGTGCCGGGTCCCCGCGGCGAACGCCGCGGGGAAGGTGAACAGCGGCAGGGCGGCGACGGCGATCCACACGCCGACGAGCAGGCATTCGGAGAACAGGGCGAAGCGGTCCATCACGCGCGTGCGCCCGGCCCGGGTGCGGGTCTTCGTCGCCATGGTGCGTCAGCCCTTCAGGCCCGAGGTGGCCATGCCGTCGATCAGATAGCGCTGGAAGGCCACGAAGAAGGCCAGCACCGGCAGGAGGGCCACCAGGGACATGGCGATCATGCCTCCGTAGTCAGCCACGGCGTCCTGGTCGATGAACATCTTCAGGCCCATCGAGACGGTGTACTTGTCCGGCTCGTTGAGGTAGAGCAGCGGGCCCATGAAGTCGTTCCAGGCGTTGATGAAGGTGAAGATCGCACTCGTGACGAGCGCCGGCCGGCAGAGCGGCATGACGATGGACCAGTAGGTCCTCAGGTGCCCGCAGCCGTCCAGCCGCGCCGCCTCGTCGAGCTCCTTGGGCAGGCCGCGCATGAACTGCACCATCAGGAACACGAAGAAGGCGTCTGTGGCCAGGTACTTGCCGATCAGCAGCGGGGTGAAGGTGTTGATCAGCTCCAGCTTCTGGAACATCACGTACTGCGGAATGATCAGCACGTGGTACGGCAGCAGCAGCGTGCCGATCATGATGGCGAACATGGCGTTGCGGCCGGCGAACCGCACCTTCGCGAAGGCGTAGGCGGTCAGCGAGCAGGACAGCACGACGCCGACCACGGAACCGAGGGCGATGTACGCCGAGTTCAGGAAGAACGTCGAGATCGGGATGTCGGCGATGCCCTCGGTGAGCCGGGTGTAGTTGTCACCGATGGGGTCGGCCGGGAACAGGTCCAGGGCACCGATGATCTCGGCGCTCGGTTTGAAGGAGGCCCCGACCGTCCACACCACCGGATACAGGACCACGGCGAGGATGACCAGCGCACCGAGGTGCCAGGCGATCGCGCCGGGCCCCCGGCGCCGTACGGCAGCTGTCAGGAGACTCATCGGCCGCCCTCCTCGTAGTGCACCCAGCGCTTCTGGGACCAGAACAGCACGGCGGTGACCAGGCCCACGGCGACGAGCAGCAGCCATCCCATGGCGGAGGCGAAGCCCATGCGGCTGTTCACGAAGCCTTGTTCGTACAGGTAGCAGGTGTAGACGAGCGTCGCGTCGGCGGGTCCGCAGCTGCCGTTGCTGACGATGTAGGCCGAGCCGAAGACCTGGAAGGAGTGGATGGTCTCCAGCAGGACGTTGAAGAACAGCACCGGCGAGATCATCGGCAGGGTGATGTGGAAGAACCTGCTCCAGCGCCCGGCCCCGTCCACCTCGGCCGCTTCGTACAGCTCGCGCGGGACCTGCTTGAGGCCGGCCAGGAAGATGACCATGGGGGCGCCGAACTGCCAGACGGTGAGGGCGATCAGCGCGTAGATGATCATCGCGGGGTCGCCGATCCAGCCGCCGACCTCGATGCCGAACACCTTCTGCGTACGGTCGACGAGCGCGTCGTCCGAGAACAGCGCGCGCCAGACGATGGCCGCCGAGACGCTCGCGCCGATCAGGGAGGGAGCGTAGAAGGCCGCCCGGTAGAAGGACTGGCCCCACCGCTTCTGCGCGAGCAGCATGGCGACGGCGAGTGCTGCGGCCAGTTTGATCGGGGTGCCGATCAGGACGTACCAGGAGGTGACCTTGACCGACTGGCGCCAGCGGGGGTCCGCGAACATGTCGGTGAAGTTCTGGAGGCCGATCCAGCGGGGCGCTTCGAAGAGGTTGTACTCGGTGAACGAGAGGTACAGCGAGAAGACCATGGGCCCGGCGATCAGGAACAGGAAGCCCGCGATCCAGGGCGACATGAACAGATAGCCGGCCAGGTTCTCCCCGCGGTTGTGCCGCTTGGGGGCGGCGGGCGGCGCGCTTCCTCCGGGACCGCTCCGCTTCTCGGCGGGCCGGTCGTCCCCGGAGGCGAGCACGCCCGGGGAGGTGTGGATGTGAGTCACCGCTTTCCTCTCAGTTCGCGGCGAGGGCGGTCTTCGCCTCGGAGAAGAACTGCTGCACGGAGTCCTTCGGCGAGGTCTTGCCCAGGGCCAGGTCGGCACCGATGCGCAGGAAGGCGGCCTCGACGACGTCGGCGCCCGCCGGGTGCGGGGTGATGGGCTCCAGCACGCCCGCCTCGGCGATCGCGGTCTCGTACGCGCCGATCGCCTTGCTGGGGGCGTCTGCGGGCTCGTACGCCTCGAACTGCGAGGTGGTCGCGGGCACTCCGCGGTCGTAGCCCATGATCCGGGCGACCTCGGGGTCGTGCGTCATGAAGCTGATGAAGGTCGCCACCTCGGCCGGGTGCTTGGTGCGGGCGGTGCCGCTCAGCATCAGCGAGCCGAGGTACTGGCCGGTCTTCTTGCCGTCGGTGCTGGGGATGGGCGCGAGACCGTAGCTGCTCTTGCCCTCGGCGCTGTAGCGCACCGAGAAGTTGTCCCAGGTGAACTCACCGGCGGACAGGCCCTTGGCCGTCGCGGAGGCCGGCTTGAGCTGCTCGACCTTCTTGGGGTCGGCGTAGATTCCCGCCTTGACCCGCTCCAGCGCCTCGGTCCAGTACGGCAGCAGCTCGGCCTCGCCGAAGCCCATGCCGTCCTCGGTGAAGAAGGCCTTGCCGTTCTGGCGGAGGATCAGGTCGTAGAGGTACATCACCCCGTGCGGCCCGGCGTCGCCGGCTATCTTCTGGCCGTTCTTGATCTTCTGGAGACCGGCGTACCAGTCGTCCCAGGTCCAGCCGATCTCGGGGGTGATGCCCGCCTTCTCGTAGACCTTCTCGTCGATGACCAGGGCCATCGAGTTGCTGCCGACCGGCACACCGAGCAGCTTGCCGTCGATCTCGGCGAACTTCTCCAGTCCGGAGCGGAAGCCGGTGAGATCGAGGTTGCCGGCCTTCGCCTGCGGGTTGAGGTCGAGGAGGACGTTCTTCGCCTCGTACTTGCGCAGGAAGGTCACGGCGTTCTGGATGACGTCGGGCGGGTTGCCGCCGGCCGCCTGGGTGTTGAACTTCTTCCAGAAGTCCGGGTACTGCTGGAAGTCCGTCTTCACCTTGATCTTCGGGTGCTTCTTCTCGAAGAGGGTGATGCACTGCTGGATCTTCTTCGCCCGGTCGTCCGCGCCCCACCACGCGTGCCGGATGGTGACCGGGCCCCCCGAGCCACTGCCTCCGCCCGAGCCGCACCCGGCCGCTGTCAATCCGAGACCGGCCGCCGAGAAGCCGGCCAGCTTCAGCATCTGCCGACGGTCGATGCCGCTGTTCCGAGACATGGCTCGCCCCCATCCATTCGCATTGAATCGTTTTAGAAAGCGCTTGCTGGGTCAAAGTAAGGAGCCACACCCAGCACGTCAACGGTTCGGACGAAAATTCGGCGGCCTGACGACGGGCCGAACAGAACGGGCCTCGGGGGCCGCGCCACGCACGCGGAAACGCCGATGGCCCGGAAGCTTCTCTGAAGCTTCCGGGCCATCGGTCCGGGGTGGGCGATACTGGGTTCGAACCAGTGACCTCTTCGGTGTGAACGAAGCGCTCTCCCACTGAGCTAATCGCCCCGGTGCACGGCAAACATTACCCCATGTCAGCCGGGCCTCCGAACCATCACCTGGTCACTGGTCGATCTTCCACGGCATCACGATGCCGAACTTCCAGACGTAGATCCCCACCAGCACCGCGATGATCACGAGCCCGATCGTGGTGAGGATGATGTTGCGCCGCCGGACCTTGGGGTCGAGGGCCCGCTCGGCGGCCTCGGTGACCTTGCGCCGGGTCCAGCGCAGGACGAGCTGCGCCCAGACGAACTCGGTCGCCCAGATCGCCATGCCGCCGAAGATCACCAGCCACCCGGGGCCGGGCAGGGGCAGCATCACGATGCCCGCACCGACCACGGCGAGGCCGATGACAAAGATCCCGACCTGCCAGCTCAGATGAAGCACTCGCGAGGCCCTAATGAAACCCGGCGCACGCGATCCCAGCTCGCGTTCCGCCGTCCTGCCGTCCCCCGTGGCGGAGTCGTCGGCCACCGTCGCGGCGACCTCTCTCCGCTCGTCACTCTCCGCGTTCATGGAGCCCAACCTACCGGAACCGCGATCGTCACCGGAATGGACGCATGACCCAAAGTTACACACCGCTGTACGAGCGACCCGAAGCGACACAAATAGGTCAGAGGGGTTTACAACGCCACCGTAGGTGGCATGTCGATTTCGCCGACGTGCGAATCCCCGAGCGCACACTGAGCGAAAGGCCCTGGCGCTTATGAACACCACGGTCAGCTGCGAGCTGCACCTGCGCCTCGTTGTGTCGAGCGAGTCCTCACTGCCTGTACCCGCGGGCCTGCGGTATGACACGGCCGATCCCTATGCCGTGCACGCCACCTTCCACACCGGAGCGGAGGAGACGGTCGAGTGGGTTTTCGCCCGTGACCTCCTTGCCGAAGGGCTGCACAGGCCCACCGGCACCGGAGACGTCCGCGTCTGGCCATCACGTAGTCACGGCCAAGGCGTCGTCTGCATCGCGCTGAGCTCCCCGGAGGGAGAAGCCCTGCTGGAAGCCCCGGCGCGGGCCCTGGAGTCGTTCCTGAAGAGGACCGACGCCGCGGTTCCGCCGGGCACCGAGCATCGTCACTTCGACCTCGATACGGAGCTCTCACACATCCTGGCCGAGAGCTGAGCCAGGCAGAGAGCTGCGGGACGCCGTCCGACTCGGGGAGACGGCGTCGCGCGGACAACCTCATAGGGCTGACACCGGCGCCGTCGCCGCGGAACCCACCGCGGCGGCGGCGCCGGCGCGCGTTCGGGGGCGGCGCGCGTTCGGGGGCGGCGGCTGTGCCGGGGCACGGTCCGGCACAGTCGCCGGGCACACGGTCGGGGGCGCGAGAGCAGCCACGCGAGGGTGAGGGTGGCCACGCGGGCACGCGGGCACGCGGATGGGGCGGCCGGTGCCACATCCGCACCATCCGCGTCACCCGCCCCACCCATGGAGCCGCGGAACGCCGCAGGGGCGCCAGGAGCGCCTTGTGGGCCCGGGGCCGCCCCGGTCGCCCGAGGGGCCGCCCCAGCACTCGCAAGCCCGCACCGGGCCGTGGACGCCTTCGCCGAGCCAGTAGAGTCAGCCCGCATCGGCGGGCGCCCGCCCGCCGGAGGCCAGGGAGCAAAGCGTGCTGATCCCACACGACACCCGGATCGCCCTCGAAACGGTGGTCAATCTGGTGAACACCGCGCCGGAGAGCGACGCGGGCGACGGTCTCGCCGACATCGCCACGCTCTACGGCTTCGCGGAGCGCCACCGCATCAGCGGCGTCGGCGACCTCGGCGAGAAGGACCTGCGCGCGGTGCACGACGTGCGGAGCAAATTCGCCGAGATATTCGCGGCGCCCGACGCCCGCACCGCGGCGGACCTCGTGAACGGCCTGGTGGCCGCCGCCGGCACCACCCCGCAGCTCACGAACCACGACGGCTACGACTGGCACGTCCACTACTTCGCGCCGGACGCCTCCATCGCCGACCACCTCGCGGCCGACTGCGGGATGGCCCTGGCCTTCATCGTGGTGGCGGGCGAGCAGGAGCGGCTGCGGCGCTGCGAGGCGCCGGACTGCCGGGACGCCTTCGTCGACCTGTCGCGCAACCGCTCCCGGCGCTACTGCTCCAGCCGCACCTGCGGCAACCGGCTGCACGTCGCCGCCTACCGCGCCCGGCGCCGCGAGGCGGCGGGCTGACCGCCCGGAGGACCGGCCCCGGCCGGAGCCTCGGGGCCGTGGGCGCCTCACAGCAGTAATAGATCGTGCAGGGCGGCCATCAGCAACAGGCCGCCGACCACCGTCAGGAAGATCATCAGGGGCGGCTGGGACAGCGCGAAGAGGCAGCCACGCGGCTCTTCGGCAGGGGATGCGGGGGCGTCGCCCCGGGAGGTGTCCACCATCTCGTGGTGATCATGACGCAGAGCGGGCCCACTTGGCGATCAACAGACCCTTTTGCAGGGTGAGTTCACCCGCTCCGGGATACCTGAAATCGCTTCCGCGTCCGAACGCCCCCCACCTGTTCGCGCGACGCGCCCCTCCGGCGCCCCCGGACGGTCAGCGCGGGGCGGCGCTGGAGGCGCGTACGACGAGTTCCGGCTGGAGCACCACGCTGCGGTGCCGGTGGCTTCCGTCCTCGTCGTCCGCCTCCTCCAGGAGCAGCTCCGCGGCCATCCGTCCCATCACCACCGCGGGCTGCCGGACCGAAGTGAGCGGTACGGCGGCGGCAGCGGCGAACTCGATGTCGTCGTACCCCACGATGGCGACGTCCTGCGGCACCCGCACACCCGCGGCGTACAGCGACTGCAGGACACCGAGCGCGAGCAGGTCGTTGGCGCAGAAGACCGCGGTGGGACGGGGCACGAGGCCGAGCAGCCGGGCCCCGGCGTCACGGCCCGCCGCCACGTCCAGGCGATCCGAGGGGATCTCGACCAGGGCCTCGGGGCCCAGTCCGGCCTCGGTGAGCGCCGCGAGGGCGCCTTCGCGGCGGTCCCGGATCTGGTGGAGGTCGCCCGGTCCGCTGACGTAGGCGACGGAGCGGTGACCCGCCGAGACGAGGTGCCCGACGGCGAGCATGCCGCCGCGCACGTCGTCGACGGAGACGGCGCAGGCCTCGGTGGACCCCGCCACCCGGTCGACCAGCACATGGGGAATCCGGTGGCGCGCGAAGGCTTCGAGGTTTCCGCCGGTGGCGTCGGCCGGGGTGACCAGGACTCCGCAGACCCGCTGCTCGGCGAAGAGCCCGAGATATTCGGCCTCCTCCTCCTGGCTCTGGCCGCTGTTGCAGACCATCACGCCGAGACCGGCCTCCCGCGCGGCACGCTCGGCGCCACGGGCGATGTCCACGAAGAACGGGTTGCCCATGTCCAGGACCAGCAGGGCCATGATGCGGCTGCGGCCCGCCCTGAGCTGCCTGGCCGACTCGCTGCGTACGTATCCGAGCTCCTCGATCGCCGCGAGCACCCGGGCGCGGGTGTCGGGGAGCACCGCCTCGGGGCGGTTGATCACATTGGAGACCGTGCCCACCGAAACTCCGGCCTGCCGGGCAACGTCCTTGATCCCTGCCACACGCCCCACTTGTCCTGCCCCACTGATGCGTTCGGCCGCCGCGCGTCGGCGCCGGGTCTCCTGGTCTGCGGACGGACGACCGGCGTGGTCCGTCGCACCGTCGTCCCGACCGCGCCCATGGATTGAATTGTTTCAATCCCGTTGGGACGCTAACCGCATCCCCGGGATACCGTCAAGATCGGAACGGCGCAACCCGAATATACCGACGTGCACGGCTCCTGCGGCCCACTCGGCGCCGGCTTCCGGCATGAATCGATTCATGCTCTCGGCGTCGCGACGGCCCTCAGCCGCCCTGGCCGGGGGCCTCCCCCGGATCTCAGATGCCGTGCTTCTTCAGGATGGCCTCGATGTCGCTGAAGTCGTCACCGGGCGCGGCCGCCTTCTGCCGCTTCTTCTCCTGGCCGCCCTGCGCCTGCGGGGCCGCCGCCACGCCGGAGGTCAGCGAGGGCGACGACGCGGCCGGGGCGACCGCCGCTCCCTTCGCCGCGTTCCGCGCGGCCTTGCGCTCCGCGCGGGTCGAGCCGGAGCGGCGCTCCACGGCGCGCGTGGTCATGAAGAGCAGCCAGGCCAGGCCCAGCAGACCGAAGCCGAGCCAGACGCTGGGCTTGAAGACGATGCCGGACAGCCACTCGACGACACCGGTCATCACCAGGCCCACCGGCACCAGCGAGTAGGCGGCGATCCGGGTCGCCGTGAGGAACCGCTTGCGGTACGCGGTGATCGCGGCGATGCCCAGGCCGGCCGCAGACACCGCGGAACAGATGGTCTCGGCAAGCATCGGGGCCTCCAGCGATCGGGAAACGTCCCTTCCATCCTGCACCGGCCGTGGCCGGCGGGGCCACGAATGCGGACCACATCAGGGACATTTCAGGGCCGCCGTCCTCCCCAGGTCCCGATTGGGACGCGCGGGTCGCGCCTGAAAGACTGATTCCATGAGCGATTCCCCCTCCGCAGCGCCGGTCGTCCTCGACCTCTGGTGCGAGCTCCAGTGCCCCGACTGCCACCTGGCGCTCTCCGACGTCCGTGCCCTGCGTGCCCGCTACGGCGACCGTCTGGAGATCCGGCTGCGCCACTTCCCGCTGGAGAAGCACAAGCACGCGTACGCGGCGGCGCAGGCGGCCGAGGAGGCCGTCGTCCAGGGCGAGGGATGGCCGTACATCGAAGCGGTCCTGGCCCGCACCGCCGACCTCGCCCGCACCGGAGAGCCGCTGCTGGTCGAGATCGCGGGCGAACTGGGGCTGGACGCCGAGGAGTTCGACACCGCGCTGATCGACGGCCGCCATCTGCTGATCGTGGACGCCGACCAGGCCGAGGGCAAGGCGATCGGGGTCACCGGGACTCCGACCTATGTGATCGGCGACGAGCGGCTGGACGGCGGGAAGAGCCAGGAGGGGCTCCGCGAGCGGATCGAGGAGATCGCCGACCGGCTGCTCGCCGCCCAGGACTGAGCACCGGCCCGCGGCCCGCCGGCTGCCGGCCCGCGATGCGGGGCCCGGCGGCCGGCGGGCGTTCGTCACAGCGCCTTGGCCAGGTTGTACTGCGTCACCTCGTAGCCGAGCGACTCGTACAGTCGCAGCGCGGGCGTGTTCGAGGCGAAGACGTGCAGGCCGAGCAGGCCGAGGCCCGCGTCCAGCGTGATCTCCTCCGCCAGGCGCATCAGCGCCCGGCCATATCCGCGCCCCCGGTGCTCCTCGCCCACCTCGACGTCGAACACGTAACCGAGGTCGTCGCCGTCCGTCCCCTCGCGCCGGGCCACCCAGACGTAGCCGACGACGACTCCGTCGTGGACGAGGACATGGAAGTACATGCCGGGGGTGGCGAGGCCGTCCGGCAGGTTCATGGCGTGGTCGCGCTCGGACTTTCGCCGGGCCTGCTCCTCCGGAACGCCGCGCTCCATCCATTCCCGCGCGTACGTCCCGACGCTGGTGGCCGCCCACGCGGCGTACTCCTGCTCCGTCATCGGACGCCCCGTGACCCCGGCGGGCAGCGCCGGGGCGGTCCGGCGGAGGGGCTTCAGCATGTTCCGGCTGCGCTCGGTGTAGCCGAGCACGGCGGCCAGGGCCCGGGCGGCGTCGTTGTCCACCGGGGCCACCAGGCGGACCTGGGTGCAGCCCCAGCTGCGCAGCACCTCCTCGGCGGCGAGCGCGGCGATCGTGCCGCGCCCGCGCCTGCGGTGCGCCTCCTCGATGGCGAGCGAGTGGAGTATGCCCGCCGTGGGCCCGAACGCCGGGTCGGTGGAGACGCCGACGGTGCCCACGGCCCGCCCGTTGTCGCACACGTCGTACATGCGTTCCTGTGCGCCGTCGGCGCCTTGCTGGATCGGCCCGGACGGCCGGAGGGTCGTGGTCATCAGGGTGTTCTATCCGCTGGAGGGCGGCACGTCACCCCGTTTGTGGTTCGCGGGCCGCCGGGCTCACGGGTCGAGGTCGTCCGCCGAGCGCTCGTCGAAGACCCGCATGGCCTTCGCGGTGACCGGCCCCGGGGCTCCCGGCAGCTGCCGCCCGTCGACCCGGTGGACGGCCTGGATGTCGCGGAGCGTGGAGGTCAGGAAGATCTCGTCGGCCCGTTCGAGCACGTCGAGCGGGAGGTCGGTCTCCTCGGCGCCCGTCCACTCCACCGCCAGGGCGCGGGTGATCCCGGCAAGACACCCCGAGCTGACGGGTGGGGTGTGGACGTGGCCTTCCAGGACGACGAAGACGTTGGAGCCGGTGCCCTCGCAGAGCTGCCCGACCGTGTTGGCGAAGAGTGCCTCCGAGGCACCCTGCTCGTGGGCGCGCGCGAGAGCGATGACGTTCTCGGCGTACGAGGTGGTCTTGAGTCCCGTCACCGCGCCGCGTTCGTTGCGCGTCCAGGGGACGGTGACCACGGCCGTGCTGTCGGGGCGGCGGGCCGCCTCCCCCAGGGCGACGACCAGGCTGGGGCCCGCGTCGCCGCGGTCGGAGCCGAGCGGGGAGAGTCCGCCGGTGTAGGTGATGCGGAGCCGGCCCAGCTCCATCGGGTTGGCCTCGACAACGACCGCGACCGCGCGGCGGACCTCGTCGTGGTCCGGGTCGGCCAGGCCGAGCCCCCTGGCCGAGCGCGTCAGCCGGTCGAGGTGCCGGGTCAGGGCGAAGGGGCGGCCCCCGGCGACCCTGACGGTCTCGAAGACGCCGTCACCCACGGTCAGCCCGTGGTCGAGCACGGACAGCCGTGCGTCATCGGCATCGCGCAGCCCGCCGTTGACCCAGATCCTCATGACGCGGTCCTTCCTGTCTCCTCGTAGGCGCCTGACGCTACAGCGAGCAGCCGGGATGCCTTGAGCTCGGTCTCCGCCCATTCGCGTGCCGGGTCCGATCCCCAGGTGATCCCGGCGCCGGTGCCGAAGCGGAGCAGGGGCGCGGGGCCGGTCCTGTCGATCCAGAAGGTCCGTATCCCGACGGCCAGTTCCGCTGTGCCCCGGTCGGCGTCCACCCAGCCGACCGCTCCGCAGTAGGGGCCCCGGGGGGCTGTCTCCAGCGCCTCGATGATCCGCAGCGCGCTGGACTTGGGCGCACCGGTGACCGACCCGGGCGGGAACGCGGCGCCGAGGAGCTCGGGCCAGCCGGCGCCGTCGGCGAGCCGTCCGCGCACGGTGGAGACGAGGTGGACGAGTCCCGGGTGCTTCTCCACCGCGCAGAGGTCGGGGACGCTCACGCTCCCGGTCGCGCAGACGCGGCCCAGATCGTTGCGGACGAGGTCCACGATCATCACGTTCTCGGCGTGGTCCTTGTCCAGCAGGTCGTCCTCGGTGCGGCCGGTTCCCTTGATCGGGCCGGACTCGACGGTGCGGCCGTCGCGTGCGAGGAAGAGCTCGGGGGACGCGGTCGCGATCTCCACGCCGTGTCCGGGGATCCGGATCGTGCCCGCGTACGGGGCCGGGTTGCCCCGGGCGAGCAGGGCGGTGAGGGCGTCCACGTCGGCGGCGGGGTCCGGCAGCGGCGCGGAGAGCACCCGGCAGAGGTTGGCCTGGTAGACCTCGCCGGCCGCGATGTGTTCACGGATCCGTCGGACGCCCGACGTGTAGGCGTCCTCGTCCAGTGATGACGTCCAGTCCGCCGGGGCGGGACCCCGCCAGGCGCCCGGCACCGGGAGGGGCACCTCCTCGGACCGCACATCGGCGAAGCGGGCGCAGACGAGGCGGCCCTCGAAGTCGGCGGAGACGGCCCAGAAACCGGAGGACCCGAGGGCCGCGGGATCGCTGGTCACATCCCGCAGACCGGTGGCCACGAGGCCGCTGAAGCGGGCGAGGGGGGTGAGGTCGTGCACGCCGTCGAGTCTAGGACGGCGGGCGGTGAGCCGCGGGTGGGCGGCGGTGGCGCAGCACGCTGCGCAAACGCGTTTTTGTACTGGCCCGGGAATCCGCTAGAGTTCAACACGTCGCCGGGACGCGCAAGCGGACCGGGAAAGACAAGCGGACGTAGCTCAGTTGGTAGAGCGCAACCTTGCCAAGGTTGAGGTCGCCAGTTCGAACCTGGTCGTCCGCTCGCAGAAGGTGGGGGATCTTCCCGAACCCCCATCCCTGGTGGAGTGGCCGAGAGGCGAGGCAACGGCCTGCAAAGCCGTCTACACGGGTTCAAATCCCGTCTCCACCTCCAAGGACGATTAGCTCAGCGGGAGAGCACTTCCCTGACACGGAAGGGGTCACTGGTTCAATCCCAGTATCGTCCACTGATCCGCAAGGATCCCCGCGCGATTAGCTCAGCGGGAGAGCGCTTCCCTGACACGGAAGAGGTCACTGGTTCAATCCCAGTATCGCGCACGCAGTACACGCAGGGTCACCCTGCGCGATTAGCTCAGCGGGAGAGCGCTTCCCTGACACGGAAGAGGTCACTGGTTCAATCCCAGTATCGCGCACCAGCCGAAAGCCCCGGTCGTCTCGACGACCGGGGCTTTTGTCGTGTGGGGCGGGTTCAGCCGGTGAAGAGCTGGGTGGCCTTGCGAGCGAGCTCGTACAGCCCGTAGGCGAACGGCACGGCGACCCAGAGCCAGACGAACACCATGAGTGGCTTACGACTGCTGGTGGACACGGGGGCTCCCTTCCTGTGCCTCGTGGAATCGTGCGTGGACGGGGCGGATGCACTCGTTGGCGACGAAGCCGACGACGAGTAGTCCGATCATGATGGTCAGCGAGGTCGTGTAGAGGCTGGGCCCGGTGTGGCCGGCGCGCTCCCCCGCGTCCGCGACGCGGTTGACGATCAGCGGACCGAGCACACCGGCCGTGGACCACGCGGTGAGCAGCCGGCCGTGGATGGCTCCCACCTGGTACGTGCCGAAGAGGTCCCGCAGATAGGCGGGGGCGGTCGCGAACCCCCCACCGTAGAAGGACAGGATCACCAGCGCGCAGCAGATGAAGAGCGGCTTGGAGTCGTTGCCGAGCTGGGCGATCACTACGTACATGAGGGCGCCGACGCCGAGGTAGATCCGGTACATGTTCTTGCGGCCGATCAGGTCCGATGTGGAGGACCAGAGGAGCCTGCCGCCCATGTTGGCCAGCGAGAGCAGCGCGACGAAGCCGGCCGCCGCGGAGACCGAGACCGGGGTGGAGGTGTCCGAGAAGAAGTCCTGGATCATGGGGACGGCCTTCTCCAGGATGCCGATGCCCGCCGTGACGTTCATGCACAGGACCACCCACAGGCACCAGAACTGGGGCGTGCGCAGGGCGTTGCGCGCGGAGACCTGGGCGTTGGTGACGAGCCTGCGGGTCTCCTGCTTCGGCTGCCAGTCGTCGGGGAGCCAGCCCTCGGGCGGTACGCGCACGAGGAGGACGCCGAGCGTCATGAAGGCGGCGTAGACGACCCCGTGGACGAGGAAGGCCGTGGCGATGCCGGAGCGGTCGGTGCCGAAGCTCTCCAGCATCCCGGTGGACCAGGGCGAGGCGATGAGGGCGCCGCCGCCGAAGCCCATGATGGCGATGCCGGTCGCCATGCCGGGGCGGTCGGGGAACCACTTGATGAGCGTGGAGACCGGGGAGATGTAGCCGATGCCGAGGCCTATGCCGCCGATGAACCCGTAGCCGAGGACGACGAGCCAGTACTGGCCGGTCGCGGCGCCGAGCGAGGCGACGAGGAAGCCGGAGGAGAAGCAGACCAGGGAGACGAACATCGCCCAGCGGGGGCCGTTGCGTTCGACGAGGGTGCCGCCGAAGGCCGCGGAGAGCCCGAGCATGACGATGCCCAGCTGGAACGGGAGGGCGCTCGCGGTGCCCGAGAGGTCGAGAGCGGATTCGAGCGGCGGCTTGAACACGCTCCAGGCATAGGCCTGTCCGATGGAAAGGTGTACGGCGAGCGCGGCGGGCGGCACGAGCCAGCGGCTCCACCCCGGGGGCGCGACAGTTCGGGACCTGTCGAGGAAGTTCATGATCCCGCACTCTAGGCATCAGCCATGGCCATGACCAGATCATGAACGAAGTCCGTCGACCGTATGCAATGCGGGTCCGGGCGCTGGGCCCGGACCCGCCCTGCGGCAACGGCCGCGCTGCGGACCGGTCAGGAGGAGAACAGCATCCTGCCGAAGCTCTTCTGACGGTGGTGGCCGCCGTGGTGGCCGCCCTGGTGCGGCGCGCCCCAGGCGGGAGCCTGTGCGGCGGGGTAGGCCTGCGGGGCGGGCGGCGGGGGCGGGGCCTGCTGGGCCCACTGCGACTCCAGGCGGGTCAGGGACTCCAGCTCGCCGTAGTCGAGGAATATCCCGCGGCAGCCGCTGCACTGCTCGATCTGGACACCGTTGCGGTTGTATGTGTGCATCTGTGCATGACACTTGGGGCACTGGATCATCAGGTCGGCTCCTTCGGTCGTGAAGTCGTCGCCGGAAAGCATGCCCGGCGGCGATCGGTTCACCCTACGACGCCCGCCCTTCGGCCAACTCGGGCGGGAGGGAGGCAATTCGGGCACATGCGTCGATCATCAACTGTTCCACCTCATCTGGACGGCGCCCCTCCGCCGCGGACTTGGCGAGAGCGAGGGCGGCGGTCTGCACGGTGAGCGCCCGCGCCGGGACGTCGAGTTCGGGCCAGGGGTCCCCTTCGGCGCGTACCGCCGGGCCGCCGGCGGCCCGGTAGGCGTCCAGGAAGCGCAGCCAGACCTCGGGGGGCAGCAGCCCCGCCGCGAACCAGGCGGCGGGCCGGGCGAGGTCCCAGGCGGGGTCGCCCAGGCCCGTGTCGTCGACGTCGATCAGCAGCCAGGGGCCGTGCGGGGCGGGGTGGCGGACGAGCTGGCCGAGGTGCAGGTCCCCGTGGCAGAGGAATCCGTCCCGGCCCGCCGGGCCCGGCTCCTCGGCGCGGGCCCAGCCGGGCAGCCCGTGCCAGGCGGCGAGCACGGGTGCGACGGCCGGGTTCCCGGGCAGCGCGGCGCACATCCGCGCGACGGCCCTGGCGGCCTTGGCGGGGCCGCGCATCGGCGGGAGCGGGTGGGGCGGCGGGGTGCGGTGCAGCCGGGCCAGGAGCAGTGCGGCCTCCTCCCAGGGGGCCGCCTCGGGGTCCGACGAGTCCACGGGTACGCCGTACGGCCAGAGGCTCACGGCGCGGCCCTCCGCGTGGAGCGGTGGGCGGCCCTCCGCGTGGAGCGGTGCTTCCTGGGCGGAGCACTGATCGGGCGGCGCGTACGACGGGCCGGCCTGGGCCGGGAGCAGCGCGTCGCGGGCCCGTAGCGGCGGGAGCAGGATGCCCGCGAGGCCGGGGGACGCGGCCAGGGACAGGCGGGCGGCCAGCGTCCGGGGCTCGGTGTCCGGGGCGTGGGCCTTGGCGACGACGTCACCGACGCGGACCACCGTGCCGTCGGGCCGGTCGGCGAGCACCTGGGGCGGGGCGCAGGCACACGCACTGCCGGCCGCGTGGGCGCCGGTGTGCGCGGGGTCCGTCGCGTGGGCGCCGGTGTGGGCGAGATCGCCCAGTGCGCGGACGACAGGGGTGGTGGTCATCTGCTCGGCTCCCCCTGCGGTGGTCGGCCGGCCGCGCGGCCGGTCCCGGCGGTGATCGTACGCGTCAGCCGCGAAAGGCCTCCCGCCCGGATCGCGTCCGCCGTGAAAGGCTTCCCGTCCGGATCGCGACCGCCGCGAAAGGCCCCCCTGTCCGGATCGCGTCCGCCGTGAAAGGCCTCCCGTCCGGATCGCGCCGGGCTCGTGTCGGCCCGGAGGGCCCGGCGGACGGCCCCGGACAGCGCGATGTCCGGCCAGCTCCCCAGCTGGCCGGACAAACGCTGCCGCCCGCCGCACCCCCGTCCCCACGGGGCTGTTGGCCGGGATGTCCGGTCCGGACCGCTCTTCCGGACCCGGGACGCCTCTCAGCGACCCAGCATCACGCCCACGGACGACGCCTGTGTGACCACTGCCTCCCAGCCGCCGAAGACGACTACGAGCAGGGCCGCCAGGGGAAGAACCATCGCCGTCGCCACCAGCGGGTGACGACGACCGGACGGACGTACGCCGAACGAGGCGTAGGCCCTGCGTCCCTGCGTGCGGACCATCGTCCGTGCTGCCGTGTCGGCCATGGTTCCTCTCCCGGTCAAGATCTGGAGCGGCGGGCGCCTGGCCTCGGGGGACGAGTTCCACGCCCACCGCTCACGTTCAAGACTAGGGAGACGGAAACCGCCCGGCGTCATGCCCGCGTACCGAATACCGGGCCTCCCGGAGGATGAGCCGGCGGCCTTCGGTGTACTCCCCTGGGTGGAGAGGCGGTCACAGATGCGGTACCCGGCACCTAGGGGGTGCCCCGGGGGCCTGACGTGTACCCGTCGGGCCCTGGTCCGGGCCTTCCGCCGGGGTGGGCGTCAGAGGTCGCCGTCCGCCATGGCGAGCAGCCGGTCGAACACGGCCGGGTCGGCCCGGACGCCGTCGTGGGCGTGATCGGGGCTGACCCAGGTGCGCAGGCCCCGCACGGCTTCGGCGGTGGCGAGGGAGTGGTCGCGGTCGACGTACATGTCGTCCTGGTAGACGGCCGCCACCACGGGGACCTCGTTGGCCGCCAGCCGGCCGAGGTCGTAGAGAGGCGGCCAGTCCGTACGCGCGGCAAGGAGCTCCGCGGCGCCACGCAGCGGGACGAGTGCGGGGTCCTCGTCGAACTGCCAGGGGTAGACCATCTCGCCGGTGAAGCGGACCGGGCTTCCGGGCCGGGCGTCGAAGGCGGGGAACTCCTGCCGGACCCGGTGCGCCGACCAGTCGGTGGGGCGGCCGCCCTGGGCGTAGATCGGCTCGTGGAGCGCCGCGTAGAGGGGGCGTTCGGCGAAGGACACCGCGGCGTCGACGCCCCGCAGGAACGTGTCGGTGAGTCCGGGACCGCGGACACCGTCGGCGAAGGCGGTCTCCAGGAGGTAGTGGAGCGAGTCGAACTTCGCGGAGGTGCCGAAGGTGATGCCGAGCGTCTGGAAGCGGCGCACGGTGAGCCGTTCACCGGTCGGCATGCGTACGTCGCTCGCTTCGAGGTGCGCGGCGACGGCGTCGGCGATCGGCTGGTCGGCCGGGTAACGGGCGAAGTACCGCTCGTTGTGGGCGAGGGTGCGGGCGTAGGCGGCGCGGTACACGTCGTCGGCGTGGCCGGTCAGCGTGGGCAGGCCGCCGGTGATGAAGGCGCGGGTCAGTCCCTCGGGCGCGAGGCTGAGGTAGGTGAGGGTGGCGAAGCCGCCGAAGCTCTGCCCGAGGACGCTCCACGGCCGGTCGTCCTGGAGGTGCCGGCGCAGCAGTTCGGCGTCGCGGACGATCGAGTCGGCCCGGAAGAGGCCGAGGTGGGCCGCCGCCGCCCGGTGGTCCGCGCCGAACCGGGCGAGGGTGAGCCGGTCGGCCGGGGCGGAGCGTCCGGTGCCGCGCTGGTCCATCAGGACGACACGGTGGCCGACGAGGGCGCGGCGGAGCCAGGCGCCCGCGGCGTTGGGCCGTTCCGCGCGGCCGCCGGGACCGCCCTGGAGCCAGAGCAGCCGGGGCAGCCTCTCGTGTTCCCGCCCCTCGGCCACCACTTCGCGGGCGAACAGGCTGATGGCCGGACCGCCGGGATCGCCGTGGTCGAGCGGCACGTCGAGGGTGTGGTCGGTGCAGACCAGGCCGCCGTGGCGGTAGGAGACGGGCGGGGGCGTGGACATGGGCGCTCCTTGTCGCGGGGAGGGGCTCGTCGGGGCGTGCCGGGGGCACGCGCGGAGAGGCGGCGGCGGGCAGGCTTCCTGTGCCTGCCCGCCGCCGCCCGGGCTCAGTAGCCGGCGACGCCGAGGTCGCGGCAGATCTCGACGAGCTCGGGGTGCACGTAGCGCCCGTTCTCCTCGATCGCGACACCGTCCAGGTAGATGGACGGGCCGAGCACGCTGCCGTCGGTGTGCGCGGCGGCGACCCACGGTTCGCCGCCGATCCAGGCGCCCTTGGTGCCGATACCGAGCTCGACGCAGCCGAAGACGCGCTCGTCCTCCACGATGCGGCCCGTCGGGGCGAGGACGCCCGGGTTGAAGCCGAGCGACCAGTGGGCCACGCGGAACATGTTCGGGTCGTCGAAGGACTCCATCCAGCGGCGGAAGGTGTCGGCGTCGGCGCCGCCCTCGATCTTCGTGACGACGCCCTTCTCGACGGTGCAGCGGACCGGGGAGCGCAGCAGACCGATCTCGTCCGGCGGCCACAGGGCGCCGTCGAAGACGAGGATGCCGTCCTGGGTCTCCTCCAGCGGGTTCCATGAGATCTGGCCGGACAGCATGACCGTCTCGCCGGGCTTCTCGGCGGGCTTTCCGCGCAGGTTGATCGGGCGGTCGCCGTTGCGGCCGACGAGGTCGGTGCCGTTGGCGGAGGTGATACGGACCTCGTCGGCGGCCTCCAGGAGGGCGACGAGGGCCTTGCCCAGGCGGATGACGCCCTGGAAGTCGGGGCGACCGACGGTGGCGACCAGCATCTGGACGTCCATGGCGGTGAGGTTGGTGTAGCGGCAGCCGTTCGCCATGGCGGCGCGGAAGGCGTCGGAGTGCATGACGTAGGAGACGGCGAACTCGATCCACACGTCCGCGTCGGCTATCGCACCGGCCACGGGGCGGGGCGGCTCCATGGAGGCGCCGGGCATCGTCTCGTACCAGACGATGACGGGGTGCGCGCCGGCGGCGGCGACGGCCTGTGCGGTGGCCTCGACGACCCGGCGGTCGCTGCTCGTGTCACCGGTGAGGACGACGTGCTCGCCCCGCTTGACGAGCATGACCTCCTCGACGAGCTTGCGTGCGGCCAGGGCCAGTTCGAAGCTGAGGTACTCGGGACGCGGTTCGAGCCTGCTGTACATGTCCACGGGGGGTCTCCTTGCCTTGCGGGTGGTGCGGGGTGATGCGGAGTGGTGGCTTCGGGGTCAGGTCTTGAGGATCTGGGCGGAGTCGCCGAGCGAGCTGCCCGCGATCACACCGGCGCCGATCAGGTTCAGTTCCTCGTCGGCGGCGGGGCCGCGCAGCTTGCGGTAGACGACCCGGACGGCGAGTGCGCCCAGGACCAGCCAGCAGGCCTGCGGGGTGAGGATGAGGAGGCCGGTGGCGAGCATGACGCCCATCTGGCGCCGGGTGCCGCCGATCAGCTGGATGGCTGCGCCGGGAATGGCCCAGAGGAGCATGGTGCGCACCGCGTCGGGGTCGCTGAGGCCGGTCTTGATCGTGTCGGCGTACACCTTGGCGACGGGCGGGATGAGCCCCTGCCCGAAGTAGGAGCGCCAGGCGACGGCGACGACGAGCAGCGCGACACCGAAGCCGATCAGGGCGGCCAGGAACTGCTGGCGGCGGCCCTCACGCTCGTACGGGTCCCAGGGGCGGTGGTCGCGGCGCAGCAGCCAGCCCGCCTTGAGGTCGTACCCCATGTCGGCGAAGGCGGGGCCGGTGGCGGAGACGTAACCGATCAGGAGGGCCAGCGGCACGGAGGGGATGCCCATGGCGAGCCCGAGGATCAGGAAGATCAGGGTGACGGCGAAGGACGGGAACCAGCCGGACTGCATGGCGGCGAGTCCGACGATCAGTTCGTGGACCAGCGCGGCGAAGGCGGCGAAGAGGACCCAGCCGACGATCCCCAGCGGGCTCATGTCCCCGATGAGCCCTCCGAGTACGGCGAGCACGACGGCGCCCGCGGTGAAGAGCGCGTAGCCGCGGATCAGTGCGAGCCGCAGGCCCCGCTCGTCGACGGTGTACTCGACGGTCGGGTCGGTCACCACACGGGTGCTCGCCGGCTCCTCGTCCGCCTTCTGCTTCTTGCGGGCACGGCGGCCGACCAGCATGTGGACCGCCTGCCCCAGGGCGACGACGCCCGCGCCGACCATGACGCCGTGCGGGATGAAGCCGGCCCCGAGGTCGGTGTCGAAGAGGTCGGGGCTGTACTGGCGCAGCATCAGACCGATGCCGAACATCATCAGCGCCCACACATTGCCCAGGAAGGCGACACCGGCGGCGGAGAGCGGCAGGGCGAGCAGTGTGCCGGCGAGCCCGACGGCGGTGCCGCCGGCCAGGATCAGCGCCCGGCGGCCTCCCCGGTCGCCGGCCTTGATGGTCTCGGCCGCGGCCGTTCCGGGCGGCCATGCGGCGTCGGCGGGCAGCAGCCGGGAGCCGAAGGCGCGGTAGAGCACCCAGGCGTCCACGAGCAGGCCGATGAACGATCCGGCGAGCATGGGCCAGACCAGGTCCTGCCGGCCGAAGACGTACGGGATGGCGACGGAGGTCAGCAGCGCGTTCGCCGAGGCGAAGGTGGCGGCGGAGATGGCGCTCTGGGCGAGGTTCTGCCGGTGCACGGACCTCATCCGGCGCAGGAACCCGAGCGGGATGCGGCCGATGAGCATGGCGACGAGCGCGCCGACGACCGAGGTGTTGGCGGAGATGCCCAGCTTGGACACCAGGTCGATGCCGATCACGGCGCCGACGGCGGCGAGCAGCACCAGGATGACCAGCAGCACGGGTTCGAAGACCCGGGGGTGTGACCCGTGGTCGTCGGGGTGGGATCCGGACGGTGGCGGAACGCGGTGCGGGGCGGAGGCTTGGTGCGCCACAGGGCACCCCCTTCGGTGAGCAGGACTGGGGAGACGCCGTCTCCCGTCGGCGCGCGGGCAGGGCGAGGCGCACCGGCGGCACGGGGTGCCGCGGGATCGAGCGGTGGACGGTCGGGGCGGGTTCAGCCGCCGAGAGCCGCGGTGATCTCCGCGGCTCCGGCGCGTACCAGCGGTACGAGGGTGTCGACGGCCCGGTCCACGCGGTGGGAGGGGCCGATCACGGTGAGGGAGGCGGCCACGGCTCCCCCTTGGAGGACGGGCGCCGAGACCGCGGTGACGGCTTCGTCGTACTCGCCGTAACTGACGCAGTGGCCGTCGGAGCGGACCTGGGCGTAGCAGGTGAGCAGGGCGTCCAGGTCGGTGATGGTGCGGTCGTTGAAGCGGGAGAGTCCGGTGGGGCCGAACATCTGCCGGATCTCGCGTTCGGGGTGGTACGCGAAGATGGTGTGGCCGGACGCCCCGGCGTGGCCGGGCATGACCGCGCCGATGATGGCGGTGTAGCGGACGGGGCCCGTGCCGTCGACGGCGGCGGCGCAGCGGTAGCTGGAGCCGTGCGGAACGTTCAGCACGATGCTCTCGCCCGTCTCGCGCAGCAGCCGGGCGAGTATCGGGCGGGCGAGCGAGGGCAGGACACCGCTGTGCTCGCCGACCCGGGCGAGCCGGGAGAGCGCGGGGCCCGGGCGGTAGCGGCGGCTGACGTCGTCGCAGATCAGGAACCCGCGGGCGGTGAGGGTGGTCAGCAGTCTCTGGACCACCGCCTTGTCCCAGCCGTGGTGGCGCGAGAGTTCGCTGACGCCCCACTCGGGGCGCTGCTCGGTGAAGGTGAGCAGGACCGCGAGGGCCCTGTCCACGGTCTGGAGGACGCCGGGTGCCTGGGGTGCGGCCGCGACCGGGGTGGTGTCGGCGCCGTGGTCCGCCATGGGCCGGCCTCCTTCGTTCCGTACAGGTGGTTCGTGCGCCGACCGGGGTGCCGGGCTCCCCGGGTTCTCACCGGGGTGCTCCGGGCGTGTATCGGTGCGGAAATCGCAACGCCGTTGCGTTTTCTGGCGAAAGAATGCGGGTGCATGGACCACGTGTCAAGGGTGTGCCGGGAGATTTCGCACGGCGGCGGGGCAGGCTCGTGCGGGTGAGGGGACGCGCGCCGGGGAGCGCGGGACAGCCCTTGGGGGGGGCAACGCGAAGACCTCCGGTGCGGTGAGGTGTCCGGGCTCACCGCACGACGGAGGTCTTCGTGTCCCTCCCACGGTCGGGCGGGCCGGAACACCGGCCCACCCGATCCGGAGAGAGTCAGGAGGGGTCAGGAAGAGTTACGAGGGTTCCTCCTCCCGGGGGCGCTCGGAGGCGTCCTCCCGGGGGACCGGCTGTTCGACCAGGGCGAGCACCCTGGTCGCCATGAAGCGGGCGGTACGGACAACTGATCCACTTCGGGTGACTTCACTCACTTCCACCACACCCCGGCGGACCGCCGTCTCCACCCGGCGGCCTGCCCTGGAGGCCACCACTTCGTACGTCCTCGTCGTGTCACCCGCGTCCACGACTATTTCCACACGATCGCCCTTCATTGATCCAACTCCCCCTTCAGCGACGGACCTTTGAGATCTCGCACAGGCCGGGGAGTCTGGATCTCCGGCTCCCTGACCACCTCTCAATTCTCCCACCGGGCACTGACAATCGATGGGGCGGCGAGGGCGCGGCCTCTGAGCGCGCCGCGCCGCGGGTACGTAAGCTGTGCCTCGTCAGGCGGACCGGCAGCGGGGATGGGCAGACGATGGCGATGATGCGGCTCCGGCGCGAGGACCCGCGTGTCGTCGGCTCGTTCAGGCTGCACCGGCGGCTCGGCGCGGGCGGCATGGGCGTCGTCTATCTCGGTTCCGACCGCAGGGGCCAGCGTGTCGCCCTGAAGGTGATCAGGCCGGACCTGGCGGAGGATCAGGAGTTCCGCTCGCGTTTCGCGCGCGAGGTGTCCGCCGCCCGAAGGATCCGCGGGGGCTGCACGGCGCGCCTGGTGGCCGCCGATCTCGAGGCGGACCGCCCCTGGTTCGCCACGCAGTACGTCCCCGGGCCCTCGCTCCACGACAAGGTCGTCGAGGAGGGCCCGCTCGCGGCGGCGGAGGTGGCCTCGATCGGGGCGGCGCTGTCGGAGGGGCTCGTCGCGGTGCACGAGGCCGGTGTCGTCCACCGCGACCTGAAGCCGTCGAACATCCTCCTCTCCCCCAAGGGACCCCGGATCATCGACTTCGGCATCGCCTGGGCGACCGGCGCCAGCACGCTCACCCATGTCGGGACGGCCGTGGGTTCGCCCGGCTTCCTCGCGCCCGAGCAGGTGCGCGGGGCCGCCGTGACACCGGCGACGGACGTGTTCTCGCTGGGCGCCACCCTGGCGTACGCGGCGATGGCCGATTCGCCCTTCGGGCACGGCAGTTCCGAGGTGATGCTCTACCGCGTGGTCCACGAGGAGCCGCATCTGTTCGATGTGCACGACGCGCTCGCCCCGCTCGTACGGGCGTGCCTGGCGAAGGACCCCGAGGAGCGCCCGAGCACCCTTCAGCTGTCCATGCGGCTCAAGGAGATCGCGGCGCGCGAGGCCCAGGGGCTGCAGGAGCGCCGGCCTCCGGCGCAGCGCGGCGAGCAGGAGCTGGACAGGCCGACCGGCCGTCTGGAGGGCTCGTACACCGAGCAGGCCACCCGGCGTACGGCCGGCGGCCCGCCTCAGCCCACGCGGTCCCAGGGCCGGCGTCCCGCCCCGTCACGCTCGACGGCGCCCCGCACCGGCGGCTCGCAGCCCCGGCCCTCGCGGAGCGGCACCCGTCCGGGCCAGCAGCCGCACGGCCCCAAGGCCACGAACGGTACGAACGGCAGGCCCGCCTCCCGGTCCGGTGTGCGCACGACGTCGGCGGGGAACGGCGGGAAGCGGCGGCCGGCGAATCCCCGGCTGCTGCGCCAGCGGCTCGTCGTCTTCGTCGTGGTGACCCTGCTGGTGGCGCTGGGGATCGCCGCGGCCCAGGGCTGCCAGGGCCCCGCACGCGGGCTGGGCGGCTCGCCGTCGCAGACGTCCGACGCCGCGGCCCCGGATGTCACACGGGCAGACGGGGCCCGAGGGACTCAGGCGGGGTTGGTCCGGGTCGCGTAGAAGGCGACGGCGGAGGCCGCCGCGACGTTGAGCGAGTCGACTCCCGCGTCCATCGGGATCCGTACGTGGGCGTCGGCCTCGGCCAGCGCCTGGGGCGTGAGGCCGTCGCCCTCCGTACCGAAGACGAGGGCCAGCTTCTCGTGACGCCGCGCGACGAGCTCGTCCAGCGTGATCGACCGGTCGCTGAGGCAGAGCGCGGCCGTGGTGAAGCCGGCCTCGCGCAGCAGCCCGAGGTCCTGGGGCCATGAGGTCAGGCGGGTCCACGGGACGTGGAAGACGGATCCCATGGAGACCTTCACCGCGCGCCGGTAGAGCGGGTCGGCGCAGCGCGGGGTGAGCAGGACCGCGTCGACGCCGAGCGCGGCGGCGTTACGGAAGGCGGCGCCGAGGTTGGCGTGGTCGACGATGTCCTCGAACACGGCGACCCGCCGCACTCCGCCCTCCGACGGGGCCAGCAGGGTGCTCACGTCGGACAGCGGCCTGCGCTGCATGGATGCGAGGGCGCCCCGGTGCACGTGGTAGCCGGTGACCCGCTCGGCGAGCTCCGGCGTGACCGCGTACACCGGTGCGGTGGCCGCGTCGATCACATCGCGCATGACCTCGGTCCACTTGGCCGAGAGCAGCATGGACCGCATCGCGTAACCGGCGTTCAGGGCGCGCCGGATCACCTTCTCGCCCTCGGCGATGAAGAGGCCCTCGGCGGGCTCCCGCCGACGCCTGAGTTCGACGTCGGTCAGGCCGGTGTAGTCGCCGAGCCGGGGGTCGTCCGGGTCGTCGACGGTGATGAGTTCAGCCACGGGGTGCTACTGCCTTGTCGAGTGGGGTGGGATGCGGAGTGCCGCCGGTCGTCCGCTCAGCCTTCGAGCAGACCGGCCGGGTCCGTGACGACTCCGACGACATCGCCGATGACGATGACGGCCGGCGGGCGGACCTCTTCCGCCACGACCCGCTCCCCGACCGTCGCCAGGGTCGCGTCGACCCTGCGCTGGGCCGCCGTGGTGCCCTCCTGGACCAGGGCGACCGGGGTGTCGGGGGACTTGCCGTGGGTGATGAGCGCCTGGGCGATGGCGCCGATCTTGTCGACGGCCATCAGGAGGACCAGGGTGCCGCGCAGCCGAGCGAGGGCCTCCCAGTCGACCAGCGAGCGCGGGTCGTCGGGGGCCACATGGCCGCTGACCACGGTGAACTCGTGCGCCACTCCGCGGTGGGTGACGGGGATCCCGGCCGCGCCCGGCACGGAGATCGAGCTGGAGATGCCGGGGACCACGGTGCAGGCGATGCCCTCGGCGGCCAGCGCCTGGGCCTCCTCCATGCCACGGCCGAAGACGAACGGGTCGCCGCCCTTGAGGCGGACCACGGACTTGCCGGCCTTGACGTGGTCGATCAGCGCCTGGTTGATCGCCTCCTGGGCCATGTAGCGGCCGTACGGGATCTTCGCGGCGTCGATGACCTCGACGTGCGGGGGGAGCTCGTCGAGCAGGTCGCGGGGGCCGAGCCGGTCGGCGATGACGACATCGGCCTCGGCGAGGAGGCGGCGGCCCCGGACCGTGATCAGGTCGGGGTCGCCGGGTCCGCCGCCGACCAGGGCCACGCCGGGGGCGCGGGTGCGGTGGTGCGGGGCGGCGAGCGTCCCGTCGCGCAGGCCCTCCACGATCGCGTCGCGGACGGCGGCGGAGTGCCGGGGGTCGCGCCCCTGCGACGTCGTGGTGAGCACGGCGATCGTGATGCCCTCGCTGCGGCCGGTGGCCGGGGTCCAGGCGGTGGCCGCCTCGGCGTCGTCGCTGCGGACGCACCAGGTGCGGGTGCGCTCGGCCTCGGCGGACGCGGCGTCGTTGGCGGCGGCGTCGGACGAGGCGACGAGGGCGTACCAGGTGTCGGCGAGGTCCCCGTCCTGGTACCGGCGCCGCTCCCAGCGGATCTCACCGGTGTCGGCCATCGCCTCGACGGACGCGGTGGCGGACGGGGAGACCAGGGTGATGTCGGCCCCTGCCGCGATGAGGGCGGGCAGCCGGCGCTGTGCGACCTGGCCGCCGCCGACGACGACGACGCGGCGCCCGTTCAGGCGCAGTCCGACGGGGTAGGCAGGGTGATCGTCATGCTCGGCCATGGTCGGGCGGGCTCCTCGTGCAGGGTGCGGTGTGCTGCGGGCCGCTGCGGCGGTGGAGCGGCTGTGACGTGGGCTGGGTGGAGCGGGTGACGCGTGGGACCACGATACGGGGTGGCCCGGGACGGGGACCCGTGCGGTGGCGCTTGCCCCGGCCTGGTGCCCGGCGTCGTGCCGGGTCCGTTCCCGGACGGGTCCGGGCAGAGCTCCCGTCCCGGCGCGGGCCGGGTTACGGGCGGGATGCGCCCTGGGGCCGGGGCGGGATGCGCCCGGAGACGGGATGCGCCCTGGGCCGGGACGGGCTGCGCCTCGGGACGAGTCGCGCCCCGGGATCGGGACGGGCTGCGCCTGGGCACGCACGGGTCGCGCCCCGGGCTCGGCCCGTACCGGCATGGACCGCGCCCAGGGCCCGGTCCCGGACGGTACGGGTCGCGTCCGGCGCTCGGTCCCGCACGCGTACGGACCCCGAGGGGCGTCGGCCGCGCCGGGTGTGCCCGGACGGGGCTCGGGGCTGCGCCGGTGTGCCCGGACGGGCCGGTGGGCGCGTCCGGGCACGGCGGTCGCTACTTCTCGGTGACGCCTGCCGAGTCGAAGGTCGCCACCTCGTGCATCGCGCGGGCCGCGCTCTGCACGATGGGCAGCGCGAGCAGGGCCCCGGTGCCCTCGCCGAGCCGGAGGTCCAGGTCGACCAGGGGGCGCAGGCCCAGCTTGTTGAGGGCGGCGACATGGCCGGGCTCGGCGCTGCGGTGGCCCGCGATGCACGCGGCGAGCGCCTCGGGGGCGATCGCCCGGGCGACCAGGGCCGCCGCGCCCGCACTCACGCCGTCCAGGATCACCGGCGTACGGAGTGAGGCGCCGCCCAGCAGGAAGCCCGCCATCGCGGCGTGCTCCAGGCCGCCGACTGCGGCCAGCACACCGATCGGATCGGTGGGGTCGGGCTGGTGGAGGTCCAGGGCGCGACGGACCACATCGACCTTGCGGGCGTGCATCTCGTCGTTGATGCCGGTGCCACGACCGGTCACCTCCGCCGGGTCCAGGCCGGTGTAGACGCAGATCAGCGCGGCGGACGCGGTGGTGTTGGCGATGCCCATCTCGCCGGTGAGCAGGCCCTTGTTGCCGGCCGCCACCAGGTCACGGGCGGTCTCGATGCCGACCTCGATCGCCGCGAGCACCTCTTCGCGGGTGAGGGCGGGGCCGGTGGTGAAGTCGGCCGTACCGGGACGGACCTTCCTCGGCAGCAGGCCCGGGGTGGCGGGGAGCTCGGTGGCCACGCCGACGTCGACGACGCAGACCTCGGCGCCGACCTGGGCGGCGAAGGCGTTGCAGACGGCACCGCCGCCGAGGAAGTTGGCGACCATCTGGCCGGTGACCTCCTGCGGCCACGCGGTGACGCCCTGGGCGTGCACCCCGTGGTCACCGGCGAAGATCGCCACGGCCGCGGGCTCCGGGATCGGCGGCGGGCAGAGCCGGGACAGCCCGGACAGCTGCGCGGAGATGATCTCCAGCATGCCGAGCGCACCGGCGGGCTTCGTCATCCGCTTCTGGCGCTCCCACGCCTCGCCGAGCGCCTTGGCGTCCAGGGGGCGGATGTTGGAGATGGTCTCCTGGAGCAGATTGTGCGGCTCCTCGCCGGGCAGGGCGCGGCGGCCGTACGTCTCCTCGTGGACGACCCAGGACAGCGGGCGGCGCTTGGACCAGCCCGCCTGCATCAGCTCGGGCTCCTCGGGGAACTCGTCGACGTAACCGACACAGAGGTAGGCGACGACTTCGAGGTGCTCGGGCAGGCCGAGCGCGCGGACCATCTCCCGCTCGTCGAAGAAGCTGACCCAGCCGACGCCGAGGCCCTCGGCGCGGGCGGCGAGCCACAGGTTCTCCACGGCGAGCGCCGAGGAGTACGGCGCCATCTGCGGCTGGGTGTGCCGGCCGAGGGTGTGACGGCCGCCGCGGGTGGGGTCGGCGGTGACGACGATGTTCACCGGGGTGTCGAGGATGGCCTCGATCTTCAGTTCCTTGAACTGCTTGGCCCGCGCCTTGGGCAGCGACTTGGCGTACGCCTCGCGCTGACGCTGCGCCAGTTCGTGCATCGAGCGGCGGGTCTCCGCGGACCGGATGACGACGAAGTCCCACGGCTGCGAGTGTCCGACGCTCGGCGCGGTGTGCGCGGCTTCGAGAACGCGGAGGAGAACCTCGTGCGGGATGGGGTCGCTGCGGAAGCCGTTGCGGATGTCGCGCCGCTCGCGCATGACCCGGAGGACGGCCTCGCGCTCGGCATCGTCGTAACCGGGGGCGGGCGGGCCGGCGGGAACCGGCTCGGACTCCACGGGATCGGGGAGTTCGGCGGTTTCGACGGTTTCGACGGTTTCGACGGGGGCCACCGCCTCCGGCGCCTCGGCGAGCGGGACGGCCTCGGCCTGGACCGGAGCCTCGGCCTGCGGTGCCACGGCCTCCGCCTGCGCGGCCTCGGGCTGGAGGGCCTCGGGCTGGGCGGTCTCGGGCTGCTGGATCTCCGCCTGCGGGAGCTCCGCTTCCGGGGTGTCGATGATCTCCGGGCCGGGCTCGGGCACCGAGGGGACCTGGGGCTCGGCGTGGGCCACGGGTGCGGGCTCCGGCTGCTGGACGGCGGCCGGCTCCGGTGCCTCCACAACCTCGGGCACCGTCTGTACGGGCTCGGCCGGCGCCGGTGCCACCGGCTCCGCCACGGGCAGCGGCGTGATCTCGGCGGCCTGCTCGGGCTCGGCCACGGGGGCGACCGGTGTCCCGGCCGGCGGGGTCGGGGCGAGGTGCGGAGCCGTCGGTACGGAACCCTCGGCCGGCAGGAACTGACCGGTGTGCGGGGCCTGGGCGACGGCCGCGTCCACCTGCGCGTCCACGGCCGGGTCGGCGGGCACCTCGGCGGGGGCGGCCTGCCGGGCCTGCGCCGGGATGTCGGCCACGGCCTCCACGGGAGGCGCATCGGCCGTCTCCGCCACGGCCTCGGCGGGGGCGGCGTCCGGGGCGACCGTTTCTGCGGGCGCGGCGGGTGCGGCGGCTTCCACCGGAGCGACAGGCTCGGCGGGAGCGGGTGCGGGAGCCGGGGCCGGAGCCTCGACGGGCACCACGGGCTCGGCCGGGGAGGGGGCGGCGACCGCCTCCGGAGCGGCGGCCTGCTCGGGCACCGCGACGGGCTCAGGAACCGCGACCGGCTCGGCCACCGGCTCGGGCGTCACCGGCGCCTCGGGGACGGCCACCGGCTCGGGCGTCACCGGCGCCTCGGGGACGGCCACCGGCTCGGGCGTCACCGGCGCCTCGGGGACGGCGACCGGCTCGGGCGCCGGCGCGCCCCAGGCGGGTGCGCCCTGGGGCGGGATCTCGCCCAGCTGCGGACCGGGAAGCCGTGCCGCGTCGTCCGCCGGAATGTCGAAGTACTCGGGACCCGTCGTCGGCGGGCCCGGGTGCCGCACGGGCATGGGCGTCTGCGGTGCGCCGGCCGGGCCGCGGTCCGCGAGCGAGCGGACCACTCCCCCGGTCGGCGTCCCCCCGTAGGAGGGTGCCTCGGTGGACGAGGGGCCTCGGTGCAGCGGGCGGCGGGAAGGCGCCGCGGCGGCCGGGACCTGCACGGACGCGTGTGCGGGGTACTGCTCGTGCTGGCCCGTGGGGGCGACCGGCGCGTCGCTCCACGCGCCCTGGGGCGCGGGCATCAGCAGGAGGTCGTCGTCCTCGGGGGTGTGCTCGGAGGGGTCGAGGTAGGTGTAGGCGTCCGGGGCGGGGACGCCCGGCTGCTCCACCATGCCTGCGTTCTCCGGCAGTCCCTCGCCCGGGATCTGGCCGGTGTCAGTCATGCGTACCCCTCGCCCATCGTCAGTGCTCCTTCGCCCTTCGCCCGGGATGCCCGAACCACGGCACGCCGGCGCTCGTCAACAAGAACGAGCGGGCCCCCCGCGCGGCACGAAACGCGCGCGGAGCTATACATTCTCGCGGCCGTTCGCCACCGCGGCGGACAGTTCCGCCTCGGCTCGCTGTGGACTGCGCCACGTTGCGCGTCCCCCGGTTGCGCCGTACCACATCGCGGACCAAAACGGTCCACTTTTCCGGACATTGACGAACGAAGCGTCGAACAGCCGGGTGCGGTACAACAATCGGTCAGCCTACCTCGCGCCTCGGCGCGGACGGCTCAGGGGGCGAGGTCGGAACGCACCGCGGAAAGCAGGAACACGACGGAGCGTTCGCGCTCCGTCCAGGCGGAGGTGTCCAGTTCGACGGACTGGAGCAGCGCGCACTCGACCGTGTAGCCGTTCTCGGCGAGGGCCGCGCCCAGCGCCTCCGCCTCGTCACGGTTCGAGGCATGGGTGACGATACGTTCCGGCCGCCGGTCGGCGACCGCGGTGGCGACCCTGACGCCGCCGCCCCCGATCCGTACGACATCGGGTTCGGGCAGGCTCTCCAGGACGTGCGGGGCGGTGCCCCGGACGACCTGGACGGCGACCTGGAAGGAGCGGGCGGCGGCGGCCGTACGCGCGCAGGCGTCGGGGTCGCTGTCCACGGCCAGGACCGCCGCGCCGAAACGGGCCGCCTCCACGGCGAGTGCCCCGCCGCCGCAGCCGATGTCCCAGACCAGGTCGCCGGTGCGCGGCCCGAGGCGGGCCAGCTGGGCGGCGCGGAGCCCGGGCGACTCGCCCTCGCCGCCCTCCACCGCGCCCTCACGGGCGGGGCCGTAGGACGAGGCGGGCAGGGCCCAGCCCCTGACGCCCTCGGGGTTCGCGGGGCGGCGCCCCGCGATCCAGGCGCTGTTCGCGGTGGCCTCGGGCCCGCTGCCGACGACGATGACCACGTTGGGGTCGCGCCAGGTGTGGTCGGCGGTCTTGTCGGAGGTGAGCACGGTAACGCGTTCGCGTACGGTGCCGAGCTCCTCGCAGATCACGAAGGTGCGGTGGACGCCTTCGAGGAGCAGGGCCAGTTCGGCGGGTCCCGCGCCCGGCGAGGTGAGGACGGCCACCTTGTGGTGGGCGCGGATGACGTTGACGGCGCGGCGCAGGGTGCGCGGGTGGGCGACGACGATCTCGGCGTCGTCCCAGGGCATTCCGGCGCGGGCGAAGGCGGTGGCGACCGAGGAGACGGCGGGGACGACCTCGACCTCCAGGCCGTGATCGGGGGCGCGCAGGGTGCGTACGACGCCGAAGAAGCCGGGGTCGCCGTCGGCGAGGACCACGGCGCTGCCGCGGTGTCCGGCGATCCTGCGGGCGGCCAGGTCGACGCTTCCGAGGCGGATGCGTTCCGCGCGTTCGGGGACTTCGGGGAGCGCGAGGTGGTGGGCGGCGCCCGCGACGAGCGTGGCGGCCGAGAGCGCGGCCGTGGCCGCTCTGGTCAGTGGCGAGCCGTCCCAGCCGATCACCGTGACCCGGTCGGCCATCGTCGTCAGTCTCCTGGGGTGTGAGCAGGCGGGGTCCCCGCGGGGTGCGCGGAGCAAGGGTGAGCGTATCCGGTCCGTACCAACGCCCTGCCGGGGGCTCCCCGGGCCCGGGGAGGGCGTCAGTTCCAGTCGTTGTACGTGCCGTAGCCGCCCGCGTCGGCCAGCTGTTCGGCGACGCCCTCCAGGTCCTCGGGCAGGAGCCCCCACACGATGAGGTCGGTCCTGATGTCGGTCCAGCCGCCGTCGGTGCCGTTCTCGGTCCGGGTACGGGCTATGCGGGCGTTGCGCAGGACGCCCTCGCTGATGCAGCCCAGCTTCTGGGCGACCTGCTGGGAGGCGGTGTTGCCCGCGGGGGTGCGCAGCTCGATGCGTTCGAAGCCCTGGTCGCGGAAGAGCCACTCGGCGACGGCCAGCACGGCCTCGGTGGCGTATCCCTCACCGCGCGCCCAGGGGGCGGTGATGTAACGGACCTCGGTGGCCAGGGTGCGCCGGTCGGTGTTGAGGAGCCGTACGGAGCCGACGAGCCGCTGGGTGAGGAACTCGGTCACGGCGAAGACGATCCCGCCGCCCTGGGTGCGCTCGGCCGGGGCGATCCTGCGGACCCAGCGTTCGGCGTCGACCTGGGTGTAGGGGTGGGGGGCGTCGGTCCAGGCCGTGACCAGCTCGTCGTTCATCATCTCGATGTACGCCGGCACGTCGGCCATGTCGAAGGGGCGCAGCACCAACCTGTCCGTGCTGATGGAGATGGACGGGAAGGTGAGAGTCATGCGCAGCTCCATGCCGAAGACCGTGTAGAGACACAGCATGCAGCATCGGGCCGATGATGTGCATGGCCGGGTGGGCACGGCGGAGCCCCGCACACCCGGAGGGGGTGTGCGGGGCTCGCGGGGCAAGTGGCGCCCGGGGGTCAGGACTTGGCGGGCTCGCCGAAGGCGGGGATGATCGAGCCCTTGTAGGTGTCCTCGATGAACTTCTTGACCTCGTCGGAGTTCAGGAGCTTCACGAGCTTCTGGACGCGGGCGTCCTTCTCGTTGCCCTCCTTGACGGCGAGGAGGTTGGCGTACGGGTTGCTGTCGGCGCTCTCCAGGGCGAGGGAGTCCTTGGCCGGCTGGAGGTCGGCCTCGATCGCGTAGTTGCCGTTGATGACGGCGGCGTCGACGTCGTCCAGGGCACGGGGCACGGTCGCGGCCTCGATCTCCTTGAACTCCAGGCCCTTCTTGTCCGTGATGTCGCTGAGCTTGGCGTTGGTGCCGACGCCGTCCTTGACGGTGATCAGCCCGTTGTCGGCGAGCAGCTGGAGCGCGCGGCCCTCGTTGGTGGTGTCGTTCGGGACGGCGATGGTCTGGCCGGCCTTGATGTCCTTGAGGTCCTTGACCGTCTTGGAGTAGAGGCCGAGGGGCTCCAGGTGGACGTTCACCACCGGGACGATGTGGGTGTTGTTCTTCTTGTTGAAGTCGTCCAGGTAGGGCTTGTGCTGGAAGAAGTTGGCGTCGACCTGGCCGTTCTCGGTGGCGGTGTTCGGCAGGACGTAGTCCGTGAACTCCTTCACCTCCAGCTTGAGGCCGGCCTTCTCCGCCAGGTTGTCCTTGACGAAGTTCAGGATGTCGGCGTGCGGCGTCGGGGACGCGGCGACGACGAGCGCCTTGGAGCTGTCCGCACTCGCGCCGGACTCGCTCTTGGAGGCCGGGTCGGAGTCGGTTCCGCAGGCGCTGAGCCCGAAGGCCAGAGCGGCGGTGGCGGCTGCGGCAGCGGTGATCTTGATGTTCTTACGCACGAAGAGTGCCTCTTTCCGGTGGTGATGGTGGTGCGCCCGGACAAGGAGTTCGGGCTTCATGGGGAGATGAGGTTCAGGAGGCGGTCCGGCCCCGGCGGGCCAGCAGCCGCACGGCACCGTCGCCGATGAGCTGGACCACGGTCACGATGACGATCAGCAGCGCGACGGTGATGAGCATGAACTGGTCGTCGAAGCGCTGGAATCCGTACGTGATCGCCTTGGAGCCCAGCCCTTCGCCGCCGACCGCGCCGGCCATCGCGGAGTAGCCGATGAGGACGATGACGGTGGTGGTGACGCCGGAGACCAGGGAGGGCAGGGCCTGCGGCAGCAGGACCTTGCGGACGATCGTGGGGATCGATCCGCCCATCGACTGGACGGCCTCGACGAGCCCGTGGTCGACCTCGCGCACGGCCGTCTCGACGAGGCGCGCGAAGAAGGGGATGGCGCCCACGGCGAGCGGCACGATCATCGCGGAGGGGCCGATGAAGGTGCCGACGACCCAGGTGGTGAAGGGGATCAGGGCGATCAGCAGGATGATGAACGGCAGCGAGCGGCCGATGTTCACGATCACGCCGATGACCTTGTTCACCACGGTGTTCTGCAGCAGTCCGCCCTTGTCGGTGAGGACGAGCAGGATGCCGAGCGGCAGGCCGCCCGCGACGGTGACGAGCGTGGACCAGAGCACCATGTAGAGGGTGTCGATGGTTCCCTGCGTGAGCAGTGGCTGCATTTCGGACCAGGTCACTTCGCCACCTCCTTGGTGAGCGGTGCGGGGGTCTGGGCGGGTACGGCGGCGGGGTCGCCGTTCACGACCTCGGCCTGGAGGCCCTGCTCGCGCAGGAAGCCGATCGGGACGACGTTCTCGTCGAAGTGGCCGGGCAGCTCGATGCGCATGCGGCCGATCTGCTTGCCGCCGACGGTGTCCATCGCGGCGCCCAGGATCGAGATGTCGATGTTGTACGTCCGGGAGAGCTGCGAGATCACCGGGCGGGCGGCGGCCTCGCCGTGGAAGGTGACGTCGACGACGGTGCGGTCGGGGGCGGAGGGGGAGCCGCCGACGGGGAACAGCGTGTGGGCCAGCTCGGAGCCGGGGGTGGCCAGCAGTTCGCCGACCGTGCCCGCCTCGACGACGCGGCCCTTCTTCATCAGCGCGGCGGAGTCGCAGACGGTCTTGACGACGTCCATCTCGTGTGTGATGAGCAGGACGGTGAGGCCGAGCTCCTGGTTGAGGTCGCGCAGGAGCTGGAGGATGGAGCGGGTCGTCTCGGGGTCGAGGGCGGAGGTCGCCTCGTCCGAGAGCAGCACCTTGGGGTCGCCCGCCAGGGCGCGGGCGATGCCGACGCGCTGCTTCTGGCCTCCGGAGAGCTGCCCGGGGTAGGCCTTCGCCTTGTCGGCGAGGCCGACCAGGTCGAGGAGCTCCAGGGCCTTGCGGGTGCGTGCCTGGCCGGAGACCCCGAGGATCTCCAGGGGCAGCTCGACGTTGTCCCGGACGGTGCGCGAGTCCAGCAGGTTGAAGTGCTGGAAGACCATGCCGATGCGGCTGCGCGCCTGGCGGAGCTCCTTGCCCGCGCGCCGGCCGCGGCCGGCGAGGGCGGTGAGGTCCTGGCCGGCGACGGTCACGGTGCCCGACGTGGGGCGTTCGAGGAGGTTGACGCAGCGGATGAGGGAGGACTTGCCGGCGCCGCTCTGTCCGATGACGCCGTAGACCTCGCCCTCGCGGACGTGCAGGTCCACGCCGTCCAGGGCGGTGACCTCACGGCCGCGTGACTGGTAGACCTTCGTGAGGCCCGAAGTGGTGATCACAGGGTTTCCGTCACTGTCGAGTGCACGGCGCGGTGTCCGCCGGGCACGGGGCATTCGTCTGTCGAGACTGTTCTCAGTGGTCGACCGGTGGGAGTCTCTGCATGGGCCCGGACCGGCGGAAGGCCGGGAAGGGCAGGGAGCCGGGCGGGCTCGGTCCGCTGGATACGGACGGCACCGGGCTCGGTCTCGCTTCGGGGCGCGAGGCTCAGGCGGGGGCCCTCAGAAGGCGCGCATTCGACACATACAACGAGCACCGGGCGCGGTGATCGCCTCGGTCGCAGGGCTGCGGTAGCTCGTCGTGGTCATGGCCCAAGTAAAACAGACGTAACGTTCCGCCGAACCGAGGTGTCCGGATAGCGGACGGTCCGGAGGGTGTGCGGCGCGTGCCGGAATGCCGGAGAATACCGCTCCGACCTGCGTAAACGCTGGGTACATCCGGCCTGTGCGCCAAGGGCCGGGTGCTCACACTGTGGGCACGCTGTGGCAAAGGCCACGATCCCGGGGCCCGCCCCGGCACCGTTCCACTGCCGGGCCACCCCCGCGCCGGCGCCGGGCCCGCACGCGGCGGCTCCCGCCGTCCGTAATACCCTCGGCTCATGCTTGACGCCCTGACGGTCGCGGTCGCCGTGACCGCGCTCGCCCTCGCCGCCTGGTGCGGACTCGCCGCCTACCGGGACCAGCCCACGAAGGACTGGCATTTCATCGGGATGGCGGTCGTCTCCGTCCTGGCGCTGGCGCAGCTGTTCGTGGGAATCGTGCAGCTCGCGCGGGGTGAGCGACCGGAACAGGGCATGACGATCTTCATCGCCTATCTGATCGGCGCCTTCGCGGCCGTGCCCGCGGCGGGCTTTCTCTCGCTGTCGGAGCGGACCCGCTGGGGTTCGGTGACGGTGGCGGCCGGCGCGGTCGTGCTCGCCGTCCTCGAAGTGCGGCTCTACGACATCTGGGGAAACTGACCATGAGCGACACCGACCGCGCACAGACGCCTGCCCCGCGGCAGAAGCAGCAGTTCGAGCTGGGCACCGGGCCCGGCCGGGTGCTGGTGTGGTTCTACGGCGTGTTCACGGTGGCCGCCGCGTCCCGCTCGATCGTCGAGATGATCCTGGACTTCGAGAAGGCGCCGCTCGCGTATGTGCTTTCGGCCCTCGCCGCGGTCGTATACGGCTTCATCACCTACTCGCTGGTGCGCGGCGGGGAGAAGGCGCGCAGGGCGGCGCTGATGTGCTGCGCCGCCGAGCTCGCGGGTGTGCTGATCGTCGGCACCTGGACGCTGGTCGAGCCGTCCGCGTTCCCGGACAGCACGGTGTGGTCGGGATTCGGCATGGGCTACCTGTTCATCCCGGTGATCCTTCCGGTCACCGGGATGATGTGGCTGCGCCGCGCGCGGACCGCGTGACACCGGGCCTCACAGGAGCGGTTCAGGCACTGGCCACGTACGCCGGTGCGGTGGCCTCCTTCTCCAGCAGCACCAGTCTGACGCCGTCGCCTCCGGTGGCGTTGCCGACCAGGGCGTAACCGGCCTTGCGGTAGAGCCGCAGGTTTCCCTCGCTGCGCTCGCCGGTGTGCAGCCGGAAGCGGGTGGCCGAACGGCCGTCCGCCAGGCCCGATTCGACGGCCCGCAGGAGCCGGGTGCCGAGACCGTGGTTGCGGAGCCGGGGGTGGACGCAGAGCTTCCCGATCCGTCCGGCGCCGTCCTCGTCGGTGAAGCCGCGCACGGAACCGACGACTTCCTCGCCGAGCCGGGCCACGAACACCAGGTCCGTGGCGACTTCGTCGCGGACGGAGTCGAGGGTCTGGACGAGTGGATCGATCCGGTAGTTGCCGTAGAGCTCCGCCTCGCTCTGGAAGCAGAGGTACTGGAGTCTGAAGATGTGCTCGACGTCCTGTGCTGTCGCCGCCGAGATGGTCACGCTCATGCCCATGTGTGCATGCCTCCCGCTCACCTGGTCCGCCGGTTGTCTACCGCTCCTTTCCCCGCAGTTCAGGAGCTACAACCTCCGCCGCGAGCATTCTGCGCAGACATCCCAGGCATCGGGAACGCATAGGACCCAAACTGCCCTGTGACATACCCAACTCCCCTGCGATCTCACGGTAGGTCGGATCGTGGGGAGCCAGCATCGCCTCCAGTAAGCGGGGGCACCTGCCCGGCAGCCGGCCCACCGCGGTGCGCAGCGCCCGGCGTTCGTCGGCCCCGACGGCGATGCGCTCGGGGCAGCCGGTCCAGTCGGGCGGGGACTCGCCCCCGGTGTAGGCGCGCTCGCGCCTGGCCCTTCGGCGGGCGGTGCGCGCCTCGGCCCGTACGGCCGCGCGGACCCAGCGGGCGGGGTCCTCGGGCATGCCGGACCCGGTCCGGCGTTCCAGCAGCCGCACCCACACCGCCTGTTCCAGGTCGGCGGCCTCGGCACCGGCGGCCTGGGCCTCGGCCCTCGCCTCCGCGCGCACGAGCGCGTGCAGGGCGTGGACGACCGCCCGCCCGCCGTCGCCCTCCGCCTCGGCGGGTGTACCGGCCGAGGGTAAGGAGGACACCCCGGGCGGGGCCTGGGCCAGGGCCTCCGGGGACAGCCCGGGCGGGACCCGGGCCGGGACCTCCGGGGACAGCCCGGGCGGGGCCTGGGCGAGGGCCTCCGCGGACACCCCGGGCGGGGCCCCGGTCGTTGCCACTGGGGCATGATCAAGAAGAGTCATGCCCCGTCAACGCTCCCCGCGCGTGGCCGGTTGCCGCACGCGGAGAGCTCCACCCGTCCGGGGCACCCCGGCCGGGAGGCTGACGTCGTCAGTCCTTGGCGAAGTCGGCCGCGGCGAGCAGGGCGGTGTCCGGGTTGTCGGAGAACACCCCGTCGATGCCCGCCTCGAAGTACGCCCGCAGGGCGCCGAACGCGTCGCCGTACGCGTTCGGGTCCGTGCCGCGCCGGAAGTCCGCCGGCAGGAAGGAGTTCTCGTTGCGCAGGGTGTAGGGGTGCAGGATCAGGCCCCGGGCGTGCGCGTCGGCGACCAGGGTCGTGGGGGTGGTCAGCCTGCCCGCGGCGTCCTTGGGGATGACCAGGTCGAGCGTGGGGCCGATGCCCTGGGCGAACGACGCGATCCACTTCAGCCCGGCGGGCTTCACCAGATCGGCGACGGTGCGGGGGTCGCCGGCCTCCACGAAGTCCCAGGGTCGCTCCTTCGGCCCGGACAGCAGGACCACCCGGGGGGTCGCGACGAGCTTCGACAGCCGCTGCACGGAGCTGGGCTCGAAGGACTGGAGGATCAGCGGGGAGTCCGCGCGGTGCCGGCCGTGGCGGCGCAGCAGACGGGCGAGCGGCTCCTCCAGGCCGAGCCCGAGTCCCCGGAAGTAGGAGGGGTGCTTGGTCTCGACGTAGAGCCAGACGGGCTTGCCCCTCTTACGGCCCTGCTCGTCGGCCCAGCGCAGGACCTCCTCGAAGGTGGGGATCTCCCAGCGCCCGTCGTAGAGCGTGTTCTCCTGGCGGGTGCCGGGGATGCGCTCCTTCGCCCGGAGGGTCTTGAGCTCGGCGAGGGTGAAGTCCTCGGTGAACCAGCCGGTGAGCGACACCCCGTCGACCTGCTTGGTGGCCTTGCGGTTCGCGAACTCGGGGTGCTCGGCGACGTCCGTGGTCCCGGTGATGTCGTTCTCGTGGCGGCAGACGAGGTGGCCGTCCTTGGTCGGCACGAGGTCCTGCTCGACGATGTGCGCGCCCATGTCCAGGGCCAGCTGGTAGGAGCCGAGGGTGTGCTCGGGCCGGTAGCCGCTGGCGCCGCGGTGGCCTATGACGGTGGGGACGGGCAGGTCCCGGTAGGAGCCGTGGCCACCGCCCCGCGTGGTGCCGGCCGTGGCGGCGTGCGCCGTCCCGGACAGTCCGAGGGCCGCCGTACCGAGGACGGCCGCCCCGAGGAGGGTCCGCCGTCCGGGTGCAGTCTGCGCGCGCTCTGTCATGAATGCTCCTCGCATGTGATGTCCGGCACCTTCTGGGGAGGCTTGATCGTAGGCAGCTACGCCATCGGTGGGGCGGCCCGTGGACGAACATGGCGGAAACACACGTCAACACTGCGTATCGGGTCGGTGAACCCGATGTGCGTGGAGGCGGGGCCCGCGAGTATCGTCCTCACCTGCACAGACCCTCGTGAACACCCGCACCGGCCGCCCGGCCACGACACCGGAGGAAGCGTTGTCCCGACTCACGGTCATCAAGGCAGTGCTCGGACCGATCCTGCGCCTGCTCTTCCGGCCACAGGTGGAGGGCGCCGAGAACATCCCGGGTGACGGGCCGGTGATCCTCGCGGGCAACCATCTGACGTTCATCGACTCGATGATCATGCCGATCTGCTGCGACCGGCCGGTGTTCTACATCGGCAAGGACGAGTACGTCACCGGCAAGGGGATCAAGGGCCGGCTCATGGCCTGGTTCTTCACGGGCTGCGGCATGATCCCGGTGGACCGGGACGGCGGGCGCGGAGGCGTGGCGGCGCTCATGACCGGCCGCCGGGTGCTGGAGGAGGGCCAGGCCTTCGCCATCTACCCCGAGGGCACCCGATCCCCCGACGGCCGGCTCTACCGGGGCCGTACGGGTATCGCGCGGCTGACCCTGATGACCGGCGCTCCGGTGGTCCCCTTCGCGATGATCGGCACGGACAAGCTTCAGCCGGGCGGCGCCGGACTGCCCCGCCCGGGCAAGGTCACGGTCCGCTTCGGCGAGCCGATGGAGTTCTCGCGCTACGAGGGCATGGACCGCGACCGCTATGTGCTGCGGGCGGTGACCGACTCGGTGATGACCGAGGTGATGCGGCTGTCGGGCCAGGAGTACGTCGACATGTACGCCACGAAGGCCAAGGCCGCCTGAGCCGGACGGGTGTTCCAGTGGCCCGGCGCGGGTTCGCGCCGGGCCACTCGTCCGTCCGGGCGCCCCGGGGGCGTTCGCCTTCCCGGACGTCAGGCCACTCGTCCGTCCGGACATCCGGAGCCCTTCGCCTTCCCGGACGTGGCCACTCGTCAGCCCGGGGCCATGAGCCCGTGCGAGGACGTCCGGGGCCGTACACGGCCGTCCGCCCGCCGGACGGCGGGGCTCACTCGTCCGCGACGATGCCGTCCTCCAGCTTCTGGTCGCGCAGCAGGAACCACGCGGCCACGGCGGTCGCGAGCAGCACCACCGCGCCGACCGCCGCCGACACCCGCAGTCCGTTGACGAAGGCCTCCTGGGCCGCGACGACGAGACTGTCGCCCAGCTCCGCCGGCAGGTGCTCGGCCGTCTCCACGGCGCCGCCGAGCGACTCGTGTGCGGCAGCGGCGGCAGCGGCCGGGGTGCCCTCGGGGGTACCGAATCCCTTGTAGACCCCCGTGACGACGGACCCGAGCAGCGCGATGCCGAGGGCCGCGCCGAGTTCGTACGCCGTCTCGGAGACGGCCGACGCCGAGCCGGCCTGTTCCTTCGGGACGCTGGAGAGGATGACGTCGGAGGTGACGGTGAAGGCGAAGCCCGCGCCGACGCCCACCACCAGGAGCAGCACCCCGATCAGGGGGTAGCCGGTCTCCTTGTGGATCACCGTGACCACGGCGAGGGACACGCCGATCGCTCCGAGCCCGAGGGAGACGACGGAGCGTACGGAGTAGCGGCGTGCCACCCTTCCCGCCAGGAGACCGGCGGTCACCGCGCCGACCGCCGCGGGCAGTTCGGCGAGCCCGGCTTCGAGCGGGCCGCGCCCCTGGACGAGTTGCAGGAACTGGGAGAGGAAGAAGACGATCCCGGAAAGGCCCAGGATGGTCAGCAGATCGGCGAGGACCGCGCCGGAGAAGCCCCGGTGGTGGAAGAGGCGCATGTCCAGCAGGGGCGCGGGGAGCTTGAGCTGACGGCGCACGAACCAGGTGAGGGCCAGCAGCCCGCCGACGGCCGCCACGCTGTTCCCCCAGCTCACACCGTGTGAGGCGGCCTCCTTGATGGCGTACACGACGCCGATCATGCCGACCAGGGAGAGCCCGACGCTCGGCAGGTCCCAGGGGCCGGGGGCCGGGTTCTTCGACTCGGGGATCATCTTGATGCCGACGGCCACCAGGACGGCCATCACCGGCAGGTTGATCAGGAAGACCGAACCCCACCAGAAGTGCTCCAGCAGGAGCCCTCCCACGACCGGCCCGACCGCCGCGCCCGCCGAGGCCATCGCGCCCCAGATGCCGACGGCGAGGCTGCGCTCGCGCGGGTCGTGGAAGAGGTTGCGGATCAGGGCGAGGGTGGACGGCATCAGGGTGGCGCCCGCGACACCGAGCAGCGCGCGGGCCACGATCATCATCTCGGGGCTGGTGGCGTAGGCGTTGAGCACGGACACGGCGCCGAAGGCGGTGGCGCCGGTCAGCAGCAGCTTCTTGCGGCCGATGCGGTCGCCGAGGCTGCCCATGGAAACAAGGAGTCCGGCGATCACGAAGGAGTAGACGTCGCCGATCCAGAGCAGCTGGGTGCCGGTCGGTTCGAGGTCCTCGCTGAGGAAGGGGGTCGCGAGTCCGAGGACGGTGGCGTCGACGGCGACCAGCAGCACGGCCAGGACGAGGACGGCGAGGGCGATCCACCGCCCCTGGTAGTGGGTGTCGCCCGTGATGCCTGCCCGCTGATCGGTGCTGCTCATTTCTCCACGCTCCGGCGTGCTCCGCCGAGGAGCAACTCGACGACCATGTAGGGGAAGTCCTGCGCGGCGACCCGCCCCGTCTGCACCGACCACGCGCAGCTGCTGATCAGGCCGTACAGTGCCTCGGTCAGCCAGGCCGGGGTGAGGTCGATCCGGAACTCGCCGCGTTCCTGGCCGCGCCGGAAGAACGCCGACACCCGCGCGTCGAGACGGCTCCAGCCCTCGTTGACGTCGTCGCCCTCGAAGAGCTGGTTCTCCGTGACGAGGAAGGACAGCAGTCCCGCGCTCGGCTCGGCGGCCGCGATCAGCCGCCGAAGCCCGTCCTCGGCGCTGCCCTCGTCGAGCCCGGCGGCGTCCAGGGCGGCTTCGAACTCCTGGATTCCGAGGTTCTCCAGCGCGCCCACGAGGGCGTCCCGCCCGGCGAAGTGCCGGTGCAGGGTGGCGCGGCCGATGCCCGCGGCCCGGGCGACCTCGTCCATGGTCGCCGCGGATTTACGGGTCAGCAGTGCGGCGGCGCTGCGCAGCACCTGCTCACGGTCAAGAGTCATGAGACGACAATAGATCAAATGAGACAGTGGCGTCCCACCGGGTCGGGCATACGGCCTACACCCGGGCACCGGGCACCCGGCGGCGGTGCGGAGCGTGGTCCACCGGGCACCCTCACCGAATGAAGCCGCTGCTGCTGATCGACATCGACGGTCCGCTCAACCCCTACGCGGCCCTGGCCCGCACCACTCCCCCGGAGGGCTATCTGCTCCACCGGATGCGGCCGACGGGATGGACGGTGGGAACCCCGCTGCCCGTCCTGCTCAGCCCCGGCCACGGCGAGGAGCTGCTGGCGCTGGCCGTCCGGTACGAACTCGTCTGGGCGACCACCTGGAAGGACGAGGCCAACGAGTGGGTCGGGCCGCGTCTCGGGCTGCCACCGCTGCCGTACATCGACTGGCCCGCGATGCACGCGGTCACGGCCGACGGGACGTACTGGAAGACGCGGTACGTCGTCCAGTACGCCGACGGGAGGCCGTTCGCCTGGATCGACGACGAGATCAAGGAGCCCGACAGGGCCTGGGTGGCCGCGCACCACCCGGGGCGGGCCCTGCTGCGGCGGATCGACCCCTGGGTGGGGCTGGCGCGGGCGGACTTCGAGGCGCTCGCCGACTGGGCGTGAGGCCGGGCCCCGTCACAGCCGGCCGGCCCCACCTCAGCCAGGCCGGCTCGGCCCTCAGCTCCAGGGAAGTGACGCGCGGTGGCGCCAGTACGCCTCCGGCTCCTCCACCAGCGCGGCCAGCCGGTCGAGGCGGCCGGGGTCCAGGTCGAGCAGCGGGGCGTGCAGGTTGGCCGCCAGCTGGGTGACCGTGGCCGCACCGGAGAGGACGACTCCGGCCCACGGCTGGTGGAGCGCGAGCGCCAGGGCGACGGCGTCGGCGTCCAGTCCCGCGTCGGCGCCGATCTCCCGTACGGCGGCGGGCGCCTCGGTCCCGGCGAGCCGGCCGTTGGCCATGACCTCCTTGACGATCACGGTGAGCCCCGCGTCGTGGGCCTCGGCGAGCGCGGACGCCGCGGAGGTCTCCAGGGCGTTGTAGGTGGCCTGGACGGTACGGAAGAGGGGCTCGCCGTCCACGGTCACCGCCAGGGCGGCCCTGATGGCGTCGGCCTGGCCGGGGCCGCTGACGGAGAACCCGACCGTGGTACCGGCGGCGGCGAGTTCGGCGAGCCGCGCGTGCAGTTCCTTGTCGCTCAGCGCCGGGCTGTCCGGGGTCACCGAGTGGATCTGGTAGAGATCGAGACGCTCGCCGAGCAGTCCGGCGGTCTCGGCGCGCTGGCGTTCGAACGAGGCGAGGCTGTGGTCCTTCACCTCGTGCGTCTCGGCGTCGGTGCTCCAGTCGGCGGTGTAGGTGTAGCCCCATTTGCTGCCGACGACCACGTCCGTCACATCGGGGCGGGCGGTGAGCCACTCGGCGAGGAACTCCTCGGCGCGGCCGTAGGAGCGGGCCGCGTCGAAGTAGCGGACGCCCTGTGCGTAGGCGGCGTCCAGGAGCTCGTGGGTGCGGGCCCGCAGCGCGTCGACGCCGCGGTCGCCGGGCAGGTCGCGGTCACGGTGCGGGGTGATGTAGCCGGGCCTGCCGACGGCGGCCAGGCCGAGCCCGATGTGGGAGGTCGGGGTGGTCGCTCGGTTCAGGCGGGCGAAGGGCATCGCGGGCTCCTCTGGGTCGGTCGTTCCGAAACGCCTTCCCGTCAACGTAGCCCGCGATACCCGTGAATCATCCGCGCGCGGTCGCCCAGGCGTGCTGCGTCACCAGGTCGGCCTTCACCTCGGCCAGCTGGACAGCGACGGCGGAGGGGGCGGTCCCACCCCGGCCGTCACGGGAGGCCAGCGCGCCGGGCACGTTGAGGACCGAGCGCACCTCGGGGGTGAGGTGCTCGGAGATCTTCGCGAACTGCTCGTCCGTCAGCTCGTCGAGCTCGATGCCCTGCTGCTCGCACACCTTCACGCACTCGCCCGCGACCTCGTGCGCCACCCGGAAGGGGACGCCCTGCTTGACCAGCCACTCGGCGATGTCCGTGGCCAGCGAGAAGCCGGCCGGTGCCAGCTCCTCCATGCGCTCCCGGTTGACCGTGAGCGTGGCCATCATGCCGGTGAGGGCGGGGAGCAGGATCTCCAGCTGGTCACAGGCGTCGAAGACCGGCTCCTTGTCCTCCTGGAGGTCGCGGTTGTACGCGAGCGGGAGGGCCTTAAGGGTCGCCATCAGCCCGGTGAGGTTGCCGATGAGGCGGCCGGCCTTGCCGCGCGCCAGCTCGGCGATGTCCGGGTTCTTCTTCTGCGGCATGATCGAGGAGCCGGTGGAGAAGGCGTCGTGGAGGGTGACGAAGGAGAACTCCTTCGTGTTCCAGATGATGATCTCCTCGGCGATGCGGGAGAGGTTGACCCCGATCATCGCGGTGATGAAGGCGAACTCGGCGACGAAGTCACGGGACGCCGTGCCGTCGATCGAGTTGGCGACGGAGCCGCGCTCGAAGCCGAGGTCCGCCGCGACCGCCTCCGGGTCCAGCCCGAGCGAGGAGCCGGCCAGCGCGCCGGAGCCGTACGGGGACACCGCGGTCCGCTCGTCCCACTGCCGCAGCCGCTCGGCGTCCCGGGACAGGGGCTGCACGTGCGCGAGGATGTGGTGGGCGAAGAGGACGGGCTGGGCGTGCTGGAGGTGCGTACGCCCGGGCATGGCCACACCGGGGTGCGCCTCGGCGAGGCCGACCAGCGCGTCCTGGAGCTCGGCGATCAGCCCGCCGATGATCCGGGCGTGGTCCCGCAGGTACATCCGGAAGAGCGTGGCGACCTGGTCGTTGCGGGACCGGCCGGCCCGCAGCTTGCCGCCGAGGTCGGGGCCGAGCCGCTCCAGGAGGCCGCGCTCCAGGGCGGTGTGGACGTCCTCGTCGGCGATGGTGCCGGTGAACGAGCCGTCGGCGACCGCGGCTTCGAGCGAGTCCAGCCCCTCGATCATGCGGGCCAGCTCGTCGTCGGTCAGCAGCCCCGCCTTGGTGAGGACACGCGCGTGGGCACGGGAGCCCGCGATGTCGTACGGCGCGAGCCGCCAGTCGAAGTGGACGGACGCGGACAGCTTGGCCAGCGCCTCGGCCGGACCATCGGCGAAACGGCCACCCCAGAGGCGTACGTCGCTGTTTCCGGTGCCGTTGCTCACTGCGTGCTCCTCGGGGGTGCAAGGGATGTACGTCCGCCTCACGGCGTGATGGCATAACTATGCAGTGGTCTGCATGCCTTGTCAAAGCTGCTGGTCGGGGCGGTGAAAACCGGTGGGCCGGGGAGCGAGGCCCGCAGGGCGGCGAGACCCCGGGCTGCCGCTGCCCGCGATGCCCTCGCCCCCGGCGGGGTGAGGCGCCGGGGCCGTACGGAGCAGGTGCGGTGGGGGCGGTCCGCCGTGCCCCGTACGGTCCGGAGCATGCGCCGACTTCTCGTGACCGCCTCGGTCCTGCTCGCCCTTGCCGGTTCGCTCGCCGCCCGGCCCGCGGAGCCGCCTCCTCTTCCGGAGCGGCTGGCCGACACCGGCGGCGGTACGCAGCTGATCACCGCCGAGGCCCCCGGCACGGGCTCCACGACGGGCACGGTCACCTGGTGGGACCGGCGCGGGGGCGGCTGGGTGGCGGCGGGTTCGGCGCCCGCCCGCTTCGGGGCGAACGGGCTGGCCGAGGGCGCGACCCGCGAACAGGGCACGAACACCACGCCCACCGGCCTGTACGGCCTTCCGTACGCCTTCGGGACCGGTCAGGCCCCGGAGGGGGCCCGCTATCCGTACCGGCGGATCGGTGAGGACTCGTGGTGGTGCCAGGACAACGCGTCCACGGCCTACAACCGCTGGGTCGAGCCGAGGCCCGCCGACTGCCGCGCGGAGGAGTCCGAGCACCTCGTCGACTACGCCACCCAGTACGCCCGCGCGCTCGTCATCGGCTTCAACTACCACCGGCCGGTGCGGGGCAGGGGCGCCGGGATCTTCCTCCACGTCGACGGGAAGGGCGCGACCGCCGGCTGTGTGTCCGTGCCGGCGGCCGCGATGGACCGGATCCTGGCCTGGGCCGATCCGGCCCGCCGCCCGCACATCGCGGTCGGTACGGAGTCCGGACCGACCGCGATCGTCCGCTACTGAGGGCCGGTCAGCGGTCGTTCTGGGCCAGCCTCAGCAGATGGTCGGCCAGCGCCTGGCCGCCGTTCGGGTCACGGCTGATCAGCATCAGCGTGTCGTCACCCGCGATCGTGCCGAGGATCGCCTGGAGTTCGGCCTGGTCGATGGCCGAGGCGAGGAACTGCGCGGCGCCCGGAGGCGTGCGCAGCACCACGAGATTGGCCGAGGCCTCCGCGGAGATGAGCAGCTCGGCCGAGAGCCTGCGCATCCGCTCCTCCTTGGCCGAGCCGCCCAGCGGTGCCTGCGGGGTGCGGAATCCACCCTCGCTCGGCACCGCGTAGATCAGCTCACCGCCGGTGTTGCGGATCTTCACCGCGCCGAGCTCGTCCAGGTCGCGCGAGAGCGTCGCCTGGGTGACGCTCAGCCCGTCGTCGGACAGGAGCCTGGCCAGCTGGCTCTGCGAGCGCACCGGCTGCCGGTTCAGGATGTCCACGATCCTGCGGTGGCGTGCGGTGCGGGTCTGCGGCACCGACGGCCCGCCGTGGTCCGTGTCCTGCGCCTCGGTCATCGTCGTCGCCTCATTCTCCGGATCGTCACTCCCCGGATCGTCCGTCCCCGTAAGCCGCGTCGAGAGCTCCCGGCAGAATCCGCAGGAACGCGTCCACCTCGGCGTCACCGATGATCAGCGGCGGCATGAGCCGCACGACGTCGGGGGCGGGCGCGTTCACCAGGAGACCGGCTCCCTGAGCCGCCTGCTGCACCTGGGGTGCGAGGGGCCCGGTGAGCACGATACCCAGCAGCAGGCCGGAGCCGCGTACGTGGGAGACCAACGGGTGGCCGAGGCCCTCCACGCCCTCCCTGATCCGCTCGCCGAGCCGCTTCACGTTGTCCAGGGTGCCGTCGGCGGCGAGCGTGTCCAGCACCGCGAGACCGGCGGCGCAGGCGACGGGGTTGCCGCCGAACGTCGTGCCGTGCTGACCGGGCTTCAGCAGGTCGGCGGCGTCACCGAAGGCGACGGTGGCGCCGATCGGCAGTCCGCCGCCGAGGCCCTTGGCGAGCGTGACCAGGTCCGGCTCGACACCCTGGTGGGCCTGGTACTCGAACCAGGTGCCACAGCGGCCGATCCCGGTCTGCACCTCGTCCAGGACGAGCAGCGTTCCGGTGGCCCGGGTGATCTCCCTGGCCGCTTCCAGATAGCCCTTGGGCGGTACGACGACGCCGATCTCGCCCTGCACCGGCTCGATGATCAGCAGCGCGGTGTCGGTCGTCACGGCGGCCCGCAGCGCCTCGATGTCGCCGTACGGCACGTGGGTGACGTCGCCGGGCAGCGGCAGGAACGGGGTGCGCTTGCCGGGCTGGCCGGTCAGGGCGAGGCTGCCCATCGTCCGGCCGTGGAAGCCGCCGTGGGTGGCGACCATGTGCGTACGCCCGGTGAGCCGGCCGATCTTGAAGGCGGCCTCGTTGGCCTCGGCGCCGGAGTTGCAGAAGTAGACCCTGCCCTTCCGGCCGAAGAGCTGGAGGAGCCGTTCGGCGAGCGCGATCGGCGGCTGGGCGGTGAAGAGGTTGGAGACATGGCCGAGCGAGGCGATCTGCGTGGACACGGCCTCGACCACCGCGGGGTGGGCGTGGCCGAGCGCGTTGACCGCGATACCGCCGACGAAGTCGAGGTACTCGGTGCCGTCCGCGTCCCACACCCTGGCGCCCTCGCCGCGCACCAGAGGCAGTTGCGGGGTGCCGTAGTTGTCCATCAGCGCACCCTGCCAGCGCTGTGTGATCTCCTCGTTGTTCATGACTCCCCCTCTGCGGCCGGCTGTGCGGCGGTTGTCGCGTCCGGCACGACCATGGTGCCGATTCCCTCGTCGGTGAAGATCTCCAGCAGGATCGAGTGCTGGACCCGGCCGTCGATGACACGGGCGGTCTCGACACCGTTGCGTACGGCGTGGAGGCAGCCCTGCATCTTGGGCACCATGCCGCTGGAGAGGTCGGGCAGCAGCTTCTCCAGCTCGGTGGCGGTGAGGCGGCTGATGACGTCGTCGCTGTTGGGCCAGTCCTCGTAGAGGCCCTCGACGTCGGTGAGGACCATCAGCGTCTCGGCGCCCAGCGCCGCGGCGAGCGCGGCGGCGGCGGTGTCGGCGTTGACGTTGTAGACGTGGTTGTCGTCGGCGGAGCGGGCGATGGAGGAGATGACCGGGATCCGGCCGTCGTCCAGCAGCGCCTGGATGGCCCCGGTGTCGATCTCGGTGATCTCACCGACCCGGCCGATGTCGACGGACTCGCCGTCGATCATCGGGCGGTGCTGGGTGGCGGTGATCGTGTGCGCGTCCTCGCCCGTCATGCCCACGGCGAGCGGGCCGTGCTCGTTGAGCAGCCCGACGAGCTCGCGCTGGACCTGTCCGGCGAGCACCATGCGCACGACGTCCATGGCCTCGGGCGTGGTGACCCGCAGTCCGGCCTTGAACTCGCTGACCAGGCCCTGTTTGTCGAGCTGGGCGCTGATCTGCGGGCCGCCGCCGTGCACGACGACGGGCTTGAGGCCGGCGTGCCGCAGGAAGACGACGTCCTGGGCGAAGGCGGCCTTCAGCTCCTCGTCGATCATGGCGTTGCCGCCGAACTTGATGACGACGGTCTTGCCGTTGTGCCGGGTGAGCCAGGGCAGCGCCTCGATGAGGATCTGCGCCTTGGGCAGCGCGGTGTGCTTCCTCGCGGCGCTCATGAGCTGTACGCGCTGTTCTCGTGGACGTACTCGGCGGTGAGGTCGTTGGCCCAGATCACGGCCGACTCGTCGCCCGCGGCGAGGTCCGCGGTGATCCGGACCTCCCGGTAGCGCATGTCGACCAGGTCGCGGTCCTCGCCGACGCTGCCGTTCTTGCACACCCAGACGTCGTTGATGGCGACGTTCAGCAGGTCGGGCTCGAAGGCGGCCTTCGTCGTGCCGATCGCGGAGAGGACGCGGCCCCAGTTGGGGTCCTCACCGTGGATGGCGCACTTGAGGAGGTTGTTGCGGGCGATGCTCCGGCCGACCTCGACGGCGTCCTCCTCGGTCGCCGCGTTGACCACCTCGATCCGGATGTCCTTGGACGCGCCCTCGGCGTCGCCGATGAGCTGCCGGGCGAGGTCGGCGCAGACGCTCTGCACCGCCTGCTCGAACTCGGCCTGCGCGGGGGTGGTTCCGCTCGCCCCCGAGGCGAGCAGGAGCACCGTGTCGTTGGTCGACATGCAGCCGTCGGAGTCGACCCGGTCGAAGGTGGTGCGGGTCGCGGCGCGCAGCGCGGCGTCGAGGGCGGGTGCCTCGACGTCGGCGTCGGTGGTGAGGACGACCAGCATGGTGGCGAGGCCGGGGGCGAGCATGCCCGCGCCCTTGGCCATGCCGCCGACGGTCCAGCCGTCGCCGCTCGCGACGGCGGTCTTGTGGACGGTGTCCGTGGTCTTGATCGCGATGGCGGCCTTCTCGCCGCCGTGCTCGCTGAGGGCCCCTGCCGCCTTCTCGATGCCGGGCAGGAGCTTGTCCATGGGCAGGAGTACGCCGATCAGCCCCGTCGAGGCGACCGCGATCTCCCCCGCGCTGTGGCCGCTGAGGACCTCGGCGGCCTTCTCGGCGGTGGCGTGGGTGTCCTGGAAGCCCTGGGGCCCCGTACAGGCGTTGGCGCCACCGGAGTTGAGGACGACGGCGGTCACCTCGCCGCCCTTGAGGACCTGCTCCGACCAGAGGACGGGCGCGGCCTTGACCCGGTTGGAGGTGAAGACGCCGGCCGCGGCGCGGCGGGGGCCTTCGTTGACCACGAGGGCCAGGTCCGGGTTGCCGCTCTCCTTGATCCCGGCGGCGATGCCCGCCGCCGTGAATCCCTTGGCTGCCGTGACGCTCACTGCATCTCCTCGTTCGCTTCTCCGCCCACGCAGCGCAGCGGCGCGGCTTTCGTCGTGGCCCGCAGCCGAGCGGCTGCGTATGCGTCGCTCACGGGGCGACGCCGATCGTGGAAAGACCTGTGTCCTCGGGAAGTCCGAGGGCGATGTTCATGCTCTGCAGGGCGCCCCCCGCGGTGCCCTTGGCGAGGTTGTCGATGGCGCTGATCACGATGATCCGCCCGGCCGCCTCGTCGTGGGCGACCTGGACCTGAACGGCGTTCGACCCGTACACGGCGGCGGTGGAGGGCCACTGGCCCTCCGGCAGCAGGTCGACGAAGGGCTCGTCGGCGAACGCCTTCTCGTAGACCGCGCGGAGGGACTCGGCGCTCACCCCCTGCTTCGCCTTCGCGCTGCACGTGGCGAGGATGCCGCGGGGCATGGGCGCGAGGGTCGGGGTGAAGGACACGGAGACGGGCTCGCCGGCGGCGGCGCCGAGGTTCTGGATCATCTCGGGGGTGTGCCGGTGGACGCCACCGACGCCGTACGGGGTCATGTTACCCATGACCTCGGAGCCGAGCAGGTGCGGCTTGGCCGCCTTGCCCGCGCCGGAGGTGCCGGATGCGGCGACGACGACGGCCTCGGCCTCGGCGAGACCGGCGGCGTACGCCGGGAAGAGCGCCAGGGAGACGGCGGTCGGGTAGCAGCCGGGCACGGCGATGCGCTTGGTCCCCTCCAGCGCCGCGCGGGCACCGGGCAGCTCGGGCAGGCCGTAGGGCCAGGTGCCGGCGTGCTCGGAGCCGTAGAACTTCTCCCAGTCGGCGGCGTCCTTCAGCCGGAAGTCGGCGCCCATGTCGACGACCAGCACCTCTTCACCGAGCTGCTCGGCGACGGCGGCGGACTGCCCGTGGGGAAGGGCCAGGAAGACGACGTCGTGTCCGCCGAGCACCTCGGCGGTGGTCGGCTGGAGAACCCGGTCGGCGAGCGGCCTCAGGTGCGGCTGCAGGGCGCCGAGTCGCTCCCCCGCGTTGGAGTGGGCGGTGAGGGCTCCGATCTCCACCTCGGGGTGGGTGAGGAGCAGACGGAGCAGTTCCCCGCCGGCGTATCCGCTCGCTCCTGCCACTGCCGCACGTACCACCATCGGAAATCCTCCTCGTCGATGGCATGACTATACGCACCATTGCAGTTTTATGCAAAGGCTTACGGGTATCCGCGTACCCTCTTCCCTGTGCCGGCCTCATCCCCGCATCGCGTAGCGGTCCTCGTGCTCGAAGGCGCGAAGCCTCTCGATGTCGGTATTCCCGCACAGGTCTTCACCACGCGCGTGAGCATGCCGTACGAGGTGCGGGTGTGCGGCGCGGAGTCCGGTCAGGTGACCGGTGGCGACGGCCTGTCGTACTCCGTCGCCCACGGCCTCCAGGCACTCGAGTGGGCCGACATCGTCTTCGTCCCCGGTTACCGGTTCCCGGACCGCGAGGACCCGCCGCGGGCCGTCGTCGAGGCGCTGGTCGGCGCCCACGACCGGGGCGCGCGGCTCGCCGCCATCTCGACGGGTGCCTTCGCGCTCGCCGCCACGGGCCTGCTCGACGGCAGGCGCGCCACGACGCACTGGCACTACACGCGGGCGCTCGCCGCGAAGCATCCGCTCGTCCGGGTCGACGAGAACGTCCTGTTCGTGGACGAGGGCCGCGTGCTGACGTCGGCCGGTGCCGCGTCGGGCATCGACCTCTGCCTGCACATCCTGCGCGGCGATCTCGGGGTGGCCGCGTCGAACCACGCGGCCAGGCGCCTGGTGGCGGCCCCCTACCGCAGCGGCGGGCAGGCGCAGTACGTGCCGCGCAGCGTGCCCGAGCCGCTGGGCGAGCGGTTCGCCGCCACGCGGGAGTGGGCGCTGCACCGGCTGGGCGAGACGCTCACCCTCGAAGCGCTCGCCCGGCACGCGGCGGTGTCGCCGCGCACGTTCTCGCGGCGCTTCGCCGAGGACACCGGGTACACGCCGATGCAGTGGGTCATGCGCGCCCGGATCGACATGGCCAGGGAACTGCTCGAACGCTCGGAGCGGAGCATCGAGCAGATCGCCGCCGAGGCCGGTCTCGGCACGGGGACGAATCTGCGGCTGCACTTCCACCGCATCCTCGGCACCACGCCGAGCGAGTACCGGCGCACCTTCACCCAGGGCGGATAACCCGCCGTTCACGCCTGGCGCGATCCTTTCGGACCGTGGCGATCGCGCCGCTGTCACCGGCCCGGCCGGCGCGCGAGCCTGGTGACGGAACAGAAGGGACACCACTCATGACTCGCATCGCCATCAACGGATTCGGCCGTATCGGACGCAACGTGCTGCGCGCCCTGCTCGAACGCGAGAGCGGCCTGGAGGTCGTCGCCGTCAACGACCTCACGGAGCCCGCCGCCCTCGCGCGGCTGCTCGCCTTCGACTCGACGGCGGGCCGGCTCGGCCGCCCGGTGAGCGTCGACGGGGACACCCTCGTCGTGGACGGCCGCCGCATCACCGTGCTCGCCGAGCGTGAACCGGCGCAGCTGCCGTGGGCCGAGCTCGGCGTCGACATCGTGCTGGAGGCGACCGGCCGCTTCACGTCGGCCAGGGCAGCGGGCGCCCACATCGACGCGGGCGCGAAGAAGGTGCTGATCAGCGCCCCCGCGGACGGCGCCGATGTCACGCTCGCGTTCGGCGTCAACAACGGCGCGTACGACCCGGCCCTCCACACGATCGTCTCCAACGCCTCGTGCACGACGAACGCCCTCGCGCCGCTCGCCGCCGTGCTCGACGATCTCGCCGGCATCGAGCACGGTTTCATGACGACGGTGCACGCCTACACGCAGGAGCAGAACCTCCAGGACGGCCCGCACCGCGACCCCCGCCGCGCCCGCGCCGCCGGCGTGAACATCGTGCCGACCACCACGGGCGCCGCGAAGGCGATCGGCCTCGTGCTGCCGAACCTCGACGGCAGGCTGTCGGGCGACTCGATCCGGGTTCCCGTTCCGGTCGGCTCGATCGTCGAACTCAACACGACCGTCGCCCGCGACGTGACGCGCGAGGACGTGCTGGAGGCGTACCGCGCCGCGGCCGAGGGCCCGCTCGCCGGGGTCCTCGAATACTCGGAGGACGCGCTCGTGTCGTCCGACATCACGGGCAACCCCGCCTCGTCGATCTTCGACTCGGCCCTCACGCGCGTCGACGGCCGCCACGTCAAGGTGGTCGCCTGGTACGACAACGAGTGGGGCTTCTCGAACCGCGTGATCGACACGCTCCAGCTCCTGGCCAACGGCTGACCGGGGGCCGGGACGACAGGCCCTGGCTTCCTTCTCGGTTCCGGCGTCAGCCGGCGGACCGGAAGGCGTCGGTGCGTACGGCACCCGTCCGGCTGGGCGGGTGCCGTACGCGTCCCGTGAGGCGGGCCGGGCGGAACTTCGGTTACATGGCCGACGGGGTACGCGCGTGTGCGGACACGCGGAAGGAGAGCGAGCGGCCATGAGCGATATCACCGACGAGATCGGCCTGGTGCACCGTGAGGTCGGCACCCGCCGGGTGGCCTCGGAGGAAGCGGGCTCGGTGCTGCTGCGGCGCACCTTCGGCACGGGTGTCGCCGATGTCTGGGACGCCGTGACCTCGCCGGAGCGGATCGCCCGGTGGTTCCTGCCGGTGACCGGGGAGTTCCGGGTGGGCGGGCGCTACCAGCTGGAGGACAACGCGGGCGGCGAGATCCTCGAATGCCTGCCCAGGGAGCGGCTGCGCGTGTCCTGGCTGATCGAGCCCGACTCCGGTTCCGGCTTCAGCGAGGTCGAGGTACGTCTCGCGCCGGACGGCGACGACCGGACGGTGCTGGAGCTGGAGCACGTGGCCGTGATCCCGGAGGAGTTCCGCAGCCAGTACGGTCCGGGCGCGGCCGGGGTCGGCTGGGACCTGGCCCTGCTGGGGCTCGGATGGCACCTGGCGGGCGGCGGGCTCAGCCCTCAGGACGCCGTGGAGTGGCAGGCCTCGCCCGAGGCGAAGGCCTTCGTGGCACGCTCGGGCGAGGAGTGGGGCCGCGCGTTCGCCGCCTCCGGCGCGGACCCGGAGACCGTGACCGCGACGACGGTGGCGACGATCGCCTTCTACACCGGGGAGTGACCGGACGGGTCGCAAGGCGGTGTCCGGACCGGTCGCGAGGCAGTGACCCGACCGGTCGCAAGCCTGTGACCAGCCCGGTCGCGAGGAAGCGACCGACCCGGCCGGGGAAGGCAGAAGCGTGTCCGGCCGGGGTTCGGCCCGTCGCTCAGCCGCCACGGCACGTCCCGCTCGCGGACGGCCGCGACGCGCCGGGCACCGCCGGAGGGCGGTCGGCCGCTGGAGGACAGGTCAGCCTCCGGAGGGCGGCTCGGCCGCTGAAGGGCAGGTCAGTCGCGGTCGGCCTGCTCGGCACGTGCCGCGTTGCGCTCCTTGATGCGTACCGCTTCCTTGCGGACCTCGGCCTGGGTGGAGCGCTCCTTCTGCAGCCACTCCGGGGCGTCCTGCTTCAGCGCGTCGATCTGCTCGGTCGTGAGCGGCTCGGTGACGCCGCCGCGCGCGAGCCCGGCGATGGAGACGCCCAGCTTCGACGCGACCACGGGCCGGGGGTGCGGGCCGTTGCGGCGCAGGTCCTGCAGCCACTGGGGCGGGTCGGACTGCAGCGCGTTCAGCTCGGCGCGCGAGACGACGCCCTCCTGGAACTCGGCGGGGGTGGCTTCGAGGTACACACCCAGCTTCTTCGCCGCGGTGGCGGGCTTCATCGTCTGGGTGGTCTGGTGCGACGTCATGGTGTCCAGGGTATCGAGCATGTGCGCCGCCTCCGACCACGGCCGGTAACCTGGCGGAGTGACAGGCTCGGAAGAACCCCCTGCGTTCCGGCTCGCCTACGTCCCGGGCGTGACCCCGACCAAGTGGGTGCGGATCTGGAACGAGCGACTGCCCGGTACACCGCTGACCCTCGTGGGCGTCCCCGCTGCGGAGGCCGCCGGTCTGCTGCGTGACGGCGGCGCCGACGCCGGTTTCGTGCGGCTGCCCGTCGACCGTACGGACCTCAGCGCGATCCCCCTCTACACGGAGACGACCGTGGTCGTCATCCCCAAGGATCATGAGGGGACGGCCGTCGAGGAGATGGCGGCCGAGGACCTCGCCGAGGAGATCGTGCTGCATCCCCTCGACGACACGCTCGACTGGGAGCGCCCGCCGGGCCTGCCCGCGTTCGAGCGGCCCGCCACGACCGAGGACGCGGTGGAACTGGTGGCCGCGGGCATCGGTCTGCTCGTCGTCCCGCAGTCGCTGGCGCGCCTGTACCACCGCAAGGACCTCACCTACCGCACGCTGACGGGTGTCCCCGAGTCCCGGATCGCGCTCTCGTGGCCCGAGGAGAAGACGACCGACCTCGTCGAGGAGTTCATCGGGATCGTCCGGGGCCGGACCGTCAACAGCACCCGGGGGCGCCCCCCGACACCGCCGCAGCCCAAGGCCGCCAAGGCCAGGACGGCGAAGGCCGGCGACAAGAAGGGCGGCGCCCCGCGCAAGCCGGCGGCGGGGCGGAACCCCCGGGGCGGCTCGGGCGCCGCCAAGAACGCCAAGGGCGGCGGCAAGCGCGGTAAGCCCCGCCGGTAGGCGGCCCGCACCGCCCGGCCTGCTACCCGTCATACCCGGGAGCTACGCGCGAGGTGCACTCCCTGGCGGGACGCGGACCACACGGGTCGGTCCATACCTTCGGTACCGGATTCAGGTCGAACCCCCGGTACGGAAGGACCACCCATGGCGTCCCGCCCACGCACCAGCCGCCCGCGCCGCGCCCTGCTCGCCGCGCTCGTCACCGCGTCCGTGGCGCTGCCGGTGTCGGGGGCGGCCCGCCCGGCCGCCGTTCCCGCACCCGTCCCCGCGCGGCTCGCACCGCTGGGCACGGCAGAGCCCTCGGTGCTGGAGGCCAGGTACGCCACCGTCCGGCAGGAGATCCGCGCGGCGCGGGACATGGCCGCCCGCCATGGCGACCGGCGGCGGGCCGCCGCGCTCACGGCCATGGCGGCTCCGGGGCGCGCCTTCCTGATGTTCGACGGGCGCGACGGCGGACGCGGGGTGGAGGTCTTCGGGGATCTGTCGCGGGCCGGACGGATCGCCGTACTGGTGCCGGGTGCGGGCGTCGACCTCGACCACTACGGCCGTTTACGGCGCGGCGCCGAGGCGCTCCTCGGCGAACTGGGCCCGGGGACAGCCGTCGCCGCCTGGCTCGGCTACCGGACACCCACCACGCTGGGCCCTTCCTCCCTCACGGCGGCGCGTGCCGAAGGGGCGGCTCCCGGCCTGCGGACCTTCGTACGGGAGGTGCGCCGGGTCAGGCCCGTCGCCCGGGTCTCCCTCCTCTGCCACTCCTACGGTTCCGTGGTCTGCGCCCGGGCCGCGTCCGGGCTCGATGTGGCGGACATCGTCCTGTACGGCAGTCCCGGCACCGGCGCGAAGGACGCGGCCGCCCTCGGCACCCGGGCCACGGTCTGGGCGGGCCGGGGCGGGGAGGACTGGATCGGCCGGGTCCCGCACATGGTCCTGCCGCTGCCGTTCGGCACCGTCGGGTTCGGGACGGACCCGGTGTCGCCGGAGTTCGGCGCGGAGGTCTTCGACGCGGGCGACGCCGCGCACAGCGGCTATCTGATACGGGGGAGCGTGGCGTTGCGCGGCATCGCCGCGATCGTCGCGGGGACGGCGGGTGCCCGTCATGCGTGACCTCGTGCAGTACAGGGACGTACGTGCACTCGTCCGGCGGATCGACGCGGCCACTCCCCCGGACCGCGACCGCGCGGTCGACGCCCTGCGCGCCCTCGCCATCCTGGGTGTGGTGTGCGGCCACTGGCTGGTGACGGCGCTGGTCACCGACAGCGGCACGGTCCACGGCGCGAGTCCGCTCCGGTACATGCCCGGACTCACCCCGGTCTCCTGGGTGTTCCAGACGCTCGCCCTCTTCTTCCTGGTGGGCGGTCAGGTGGGCGCGAGGGGGTACGCCTCGGCCCGGGCCAGGGGCGAGTCCTACGGTCACTGGCTCGGGGTCCGGATGGCCAGGCTGTTCCGCCCGGTCGCCGTCGTCACGGTCGTCTGGGCCGTCGCCGCCGCCGTGATGCTGGCCTCGGGGGTGGACGGGGCGACGGTGCGCGCGCTCGGCAAGCTGGTGTGGTCGCCGCTGTGGTTCCTCCTGGTGTTCGCCGCGCTGACGGCGGCGACCCCGCTGGTCGCGCGACTGCACCCGCTGTGGCCGCTGGCCGTCGTCCTGTACGTCGACCTGTTCAGGCTGGGGGGCGGTGGCCCGGCCTCCCTGGGGTGGATCAACGTGGCGGCGGGCTGGCTGGTCCCCTACTGCCTGGGGGCGGCGTGGGCCCGGGGCGGGCTGAGCGACCGGCGGACCGGGTGGGTGCTGCTGCTCGGGGGTACGGGGGCGACGGCGGGGCTGGTGCTGTTCGCCGGGTACCCCGCCTCCATGGTCGGGGTGCCGGGCGGGACTCTCTCCAACCTCGACCCGCCGTCGCTCGCGGCCGTGACCTTCGGCCTCGCCCAGTGCGGTGCGGCCCTGCTGCTGCTCGGGCCGCTGCGGCGGGTCCTCGCGCGGCCGGCGGTCTGGGCGGCGGTGGCTGCGCTGAATCTGTCCGCGATGACGGTGTTCCTGTGGCACCAGACCGCGATGATCGCGGTGACGTCGACCGCGCTGTTCCTGAGCGGGCCGCTGCCTGGTCTGCACACGGTCCCCGACGGACCCGGCTGGGTGCTCGCCCGGCTCGCCTGGCTGCCGGTGTTCGCACTGGCGCTGCTGCTGTGCCGGGCGGCGTTCGGGGCGTACGAGCAGCGGGGTGGCGGCGGTTCGACCGTCGTACGGTCCGGTTCCCCCGCCCGGGTGCGGGAGGCGCGCGGTGTCTAAGGTGAGCGGCATGACGAGGGCCGGTGGGCGGATCACAGCGGCGTTGCGCGGTCTGCCGCGCATGCTGCGCGAGGATCTGTGGAGCTCACCCGTCGATCCGATACCCCCCACCGGTGCGCCGGGATCGCCGGTCTGGCGGCCCGCGTTCGGGATGCTGCTCACGCTGGGGGTCACGGCGGTCGCCCTGTGGCACGTGCCCGATCTGGTCCCCCACGGCGCTGCCGTCCCCGCGTACGTGGTGCTCCTCGCCGTGTGCCAGTCACTCGCGCTCCTGGCGGGCATGCGGCAGCCGCTGTACGCCTGGTGGGCCTCACTGGTCCTGATGGTCGTGAGCGTGCGGATCGCGGAGTCCGCGGTGACGCCCGGTGAGATGTTCCCGTGGACGGGTGCCGAGATCGCGCTGCAGAGCGGTGCGCTGTTCCTGCTGACCCTGCGGGTCCACCCGCGCAGGGCGGTCCTCGCGCTGACGCTGAGCCTGCTGGCGGGGCTGGTCTCCAGCGGGTTCACCACCAGGGCCCACAACTACTCCATGGACGTGGGCGCGCTGGTCGTGATCACGGCCGTGGTGATCGGCGCGGCACTGCGCGCCCTCAGGGTCGCCCGCAGCCAGCTGGTCGAGCAGTCGGAACTGACGGAGGAGGAGCGCGCCAGGCGCACCCTCCTGGAGGAGCGCAACCGGATCGCACGCGAGCTGCACGACGTGGTCGCCCACCACATGTCGGTGATCTCCATCCAGGCGCAGGTGGCCCCGCACCTCGTCGAGAATCCGTCGCCCGAGCTCAGGGAGAACCTCGCCGGCATACGGGAGAACGCCGTGGAGGCGCTGGCCGAACTGCGCCGGGTGCTCGGTGTGCTGCGCTCGGAGGACGCGCTGGCGGACGGGGTCCGGCACGCCCCGCAGCCCACGCTGGACCGGCTGGACGAGCTGGTCGGCAAGGTGCGGAGCGCGGGTGTCTCCGTCGCGACGCAGACGACGGGCAGACGCCGCCCGCTCCCACCGGGCGTGGAGCTGTCGGCGTTCCGGATCGTGCAGGAGGCGCTGAGCAATGTGCTGCGGCACGCTCCGGGGGCCGGCGCCCGGGTGGAGGTCGGCTACCACTCCTCCGCGGTGACGGTCCGGGTCACCAACACGGCCCCGGACGCGCCGGGCCGGCCGATGGACGGCGTCGGGCACGGGCTGCTCGGCATGCGCGAACGCACCGCCATGCTGGGCGGCGACCTCACCCACGGCCCCACCCCCGGCGGGGGTTACGAAGTAGTGGCGACCCTTCCCCTGGAGGACCCTTCATGACCATCCGTGTGCTGATCGCCGACGACCAGATGATGGTCCGCCAGGGGTTCACGGTGCTGCTGAACGCCGAGGAGGGCATCGAGGTCGTCGGTCAGGCGGTGGACGGTGTGGAGGCCGTCGAGAAGGCGGACGAACTCGCCCCCGATGTCGTCCTGATGGACATACGGATGCCGCGCCTCGGCGGGATCGACGCCACGCGCCGCATCATCGGGGCACCCGGCGCGACCGTCCGCGTCCTCGTCCTGACCACCTTCGACCTCGACGAGTACGTGTACGAGGCGCTGCGCGCGGGCGCCTCCGGCTTTCTGCTGAAGGACGCGTCGGCCGACGAACTCGCCCAGGCGGTACGGGTGGTGGCGGCCGGGGACGCGCTGCTCGCCCCGAACATCACCAAGCGGCTGATCGCCGAGTTCTCCCGGGTGAGCGCCGGACCGCGCGCTCCCCGGAAGGAGCGCGTCGGCGACCTGACGGAGCGGGAGACCGAGGTGCTGTCCTTGATCGCGCAGGGCCTGTCGAACGCCGAGATCGCGGCCCGGCTGATCGTCGCGGAGCAGACGGTGAAGACCCACGTGAGCCGGATCCTGGTCAAGCTGGGCCTGCGCGACCGGACCCAGGCCGCCGTGTTCGCGTACGAGTCGGGGCTGGTCCGGCCGTCGGGCTACTGAGCCGGGAGCGCCCCGTACACCGCGTCGACCAGCGCCATCTTGCGCGGGTCGTCGGCGATGTGGGGGCCCATGCGGTTCATGACGTAACCGAGCGCGATCCCGGCCTCCGGGTCGGCGAGGCCGCAGGAGCCGCCCGCACCGTCGTGGCCCACCGCGCGGGGGTTGGGGCCGTAGCTCGCGTTGGGGCCGCTCAGCCAGAGGCCGAGGCCCAGCTCGGTCTCGTGGGCGAAGCCGGCTCCGAGCACCAGGTCCCGGCAGCTGCCCTGGCCCTCACGGACCCGCTCGGCCGCCTCCTCGGAGAGGACGCGCCTGCCGTCGAGGCTGCCGCGGCCGGCGAGGATGCCGTAGAGGGCGGCGACCCCGCGGGCCGTCCCGTGGCCGTTGGCGGCGGGGATCTCGGCGGCACGCCACTCGGGGGTGTTGGCGGCGGCGATACCGGTGCCGGGGTTGAGCAGGGAGGCGATGGCCACCGGCTCCATCGCGGCGAAGAGGGCGGCCTGTTCGCGGGAGACGTCCTTGGGCTGGACGAGTTCGGCGACCCGGCCGGCCTCCTTCTCGGGGAGGCCGACGGTGAATTCGATGCCGAGCGGCCCGGTGATCTCCTGCCGCAGGAACTCCCCGGGCAGCAGGCCGGTGATCCGGCGGACGACCTCGCCGACGAGGAAGCCGTACGAGATGGCGTGGTAGCCGGAGCGGGTGCCCGGCTCCCACCAGGGCTCGGTGGCCGCGAGGCGCGCCGTGGTCAGCTCCCAGTCGTAGAGCTCGGCGAGGGTGTGCGGATCGCGCAGGCCCGCGACCCCCGAGCGGTGCGAGAGCAGATGGCGTACGCGGACGGATTCCTTGCCCGCGGCGGCGAATTCGGGCCAGTACGCGGAGACGGGGGCGTCCAGGTCCAGGAGGCCGCGGTCGACGAGGATATGGGCGCAGAGCGCGGTCGGGCCCTTCGTCGTGGACCAGACGTTGACCACGGTGTCCCGCTCCCACGGGCGGGTCCGCTCCCCGTCGGCCCAGCCGCCCCAGAGGTCCACCACGGGGGCGCCGTCGAGCAGGACGGTGACCGCGGCGCCCAGTTCGCCGCGCTCGGCGAAGTTCGCCGCGAACGCGTCGCGCACCGCCGCGAACCGGTCGTCACAGTGGCCATGGATCTGCGGCACAGGTCTCTCCTCGTCTCGGTGGCACGCACCATACCGACTGGTCGGACTGGCGGGAAGACGCTGTGTCCCGCGTTCCTCCGGCCGGGGGAACGCGTCAGTGCGGATGCGTGTCGAGGCTGAGGCTCCAGCGGCCGGGCAGCCCGGTCAGCGTCACGGTGGAGAGCGGGCGCACATCGACGTTCCAGTACGTCGAGGGCGGGGCCTTGAGCGCGTACACGAGGGCGGCGCGGACGACGGCGGGTTCGGCGACGGCGACGACCGAACCCTCCCGCACCGGACGGGTGTCGAGCCAGCACCCTATGCGGGAGATGAAGCCGAGCAGCGACTCGCCGCCGTGCGGGGCGGAGCGCGGATCGGCGAGCCAGGCGTCGACAGCGGCCGGTTCGTGGGCGGCCACGTCGGCCAGGGTCAGGCCCCGCCACCGGCCCATGTCGCAGTCCCGCAACGCCGGCTGGACCAGCGGGGCGAAGCCGAGGGCGTCCCCGGTGGCGCGGCTGCGGGGCGTGGGCGAGCAGTAGCGCAGCTCGGCGGCGGCGAGCGGGACCAGGGTGTGAGCGGCGAGCCGCACCTCGTGCCAGCCCGTGTCGTCGAGCGGCCGGTCGTCGTCGAAGCGCTCGGCGAGGAGGGCGGAGCTGCGTGCTGCGGCGACCAGTGAGACGCGAACACTCATGGGCGCGATCGTGGAGCCGAACGCCACGCCGGTCAAGAGGGCGACGGGCCGTCTGTGCGAACGCCCTCCGGGTCAACCGAGCTTGAGGGCCATCCACATGTCGGGGTCGGCGAGCGGCTCGAACCCCGTCTTCGCGTAGACCCCGTGGGCGTCGTTCGTCGCGAGGAGGATCCGGCGCACTCCCAGCGGTGCCAGATGGTCACGGACGGCGGTGACGATCCGGGTCCCGAGGCCGCTGCCCCGGGCCTCCCGGTCGACGTACACGTCGCAGAGCCACGCGAAGGAGGCGTGGTCGGTCACCACCCGGGCGTAGGCGACCTGTTCGCCCGTCACGACGTCGTACGCACCGAAGTTGAGCGAACCCGCGATCGCACGGTCCTGGTGCTCGCGGGTGCGGCCGACGGCCCAGTACGCGTCCGTGGAGAGCCAGTGGTGGATGCGGTCCGCGTCGAGGCGGGCGGGATCGCTGGATATCTCGTGGCGCCGCTCGGGCGTGTCGTCGACGGTCATGAGGGGGAGAGTACCGCCCTCTCGTCGCAGGCGGCGCGCAGTCTGCGTACGCCCTCGGCGATCTCGGCGGGGCCGGACACGGCCGCGAAGCTCAGCCTGATGTGGCCGGCCGGGGGTTCGGCGCAGTGGTAGGGGCTGCCGGGCGCGACGGCGACTCCGGCCCGCAGGGCGGCGGAGACCAGGGCGGGCTCGTCGGCCCCCGGCCCGGGGAGCCGGAGCCAGACGCTGCCGCCGCCCGACGGCACGTGCGTCAGGGTGAGTTCGGGGAGCCGGGTGCGCACGGCGGACGTCATCGCGGTGCGGCGGCTGCGGAGTTCGGCGGCGACGGCGCGCAGATGGCGGTCCCAGGCGGGGGCGCCGACGAGTTCGAGCGCGGCCTCCTGGACCGGTCGCGGCACGAAGAAGCTGTCGACTACCTGGATGGCCCGCAGCCGTTCCAGGACGGGGCCGCGTGCGGCCAGCGCGCCGACGCGCAGGCTCGGTGACGTGATCTTGGTGAGGGAGCGCACGTGGACCACGACGCCGTCCGGATCGTCGGCGGCCAGTGGCCCGGGCAGGGGTCCCGCGTCGTCGTGGACGAGCCGGCGGGCGAAGTCGTCCTCGACGACGAAGGCACCGGCCCGCCGGGCGGCCCGCACGACGCGCTCGCGCCGCTCGGGGGCGAGGATCACGCCGGTCGGGTTCTGGAAGAGCGGCTGGCAGACGAAGACCTTGGCCCCGGTGGCGCGGAAGGCGGCCTCCAGGAGGTCGGGCCGCACCCCGTCGGCGTCCATCGGTACGGGCACGGGCCGCAGCCCGGTGGCGCGGGCGGCGGCCAGCATGCCCGGGTAGGTGGGTGACTCGACGAGGACGGGGGCGCCGGGCGGGGCGAGGGCGCGCAGCGCGGTGGCCAGGGCGCTCTGCCCGCCCGCGGTGACCAGGACGTCGGAGCCGGTGAGGGTGCCGCCGATCTCCCGGGCGAACCAGTCGCGCAGCTCGGCCAGCCCGCTGGTGGGCGGCCTGCCCCAGACCCCGGGCCTGCGGCCCGCGCGGGCGAGGGCGGCGGCCAGGGCGCGCTCGGGCTGGAGGCTGGGGTGGAGATAGCCGCCGTTGAACTCGATGACGCCCGAAGGCGGTTCGGCGAGCGTGACGAGGACGCCGGAGGCGTCGACGGTGCGCGGGACGACCTCGGGTCCGCTGTCGCCGCTGAGGGACACCTCCTGCCAGGAGGTGTCCCCGGGGGCGGGGAGCGCGGCGCGTGCCTCGGCGCGGAAGGCGCCGGAGCCGGGGCGCGTGACGACGAGGCCTTCGGCGGCGAGCTGCGCGATGGCCCGGGAGACGGTCACGGGGCTGACCCTGTAGCGCTCGACTAGGGCCCGGCTGGACGGCAGCTTTCCACCTGGTGAGTAGCGGTTGAGCTCGCCCCGAAGGGAACTCGCCAGCTCTGCGACACTGCTACGATCGTGCATGACAGCACAGAATAGCGCTACCGACCAGGCGGCGATAGCGGTGGACCCCGGCCCGACGGTGCGCGACCAGCCCTCGGGCGGCGTCCTGCTCGCCGGACTCGGCGTCGTCGCCTTCTCGCTGACCTTCCCTTCGACGGTGTGGGGCCTCGACAGCTTCGGGCCCTGGTCCCTGGTCGCGCTGCGCAGCCTGCTCGCGGCGCTGATCGCGGGGTGCGCCCTGCTGGTGGGCCGGGTCGCGCTGCCCGAGCGCCGCCACTGGGCCGGTCTCGCGGTCGTCGCGGGTGGTGTGGTGGTGGGCTTCCCGCTGCTGACCACGCTGGCCCTGCAGACCTCCACGAGCTCGCACGCCGCCGTGGTGGTGGGTCTGCTGCCGCTGACGACCGCCCTCCTCTCGGCGCTGCGTACGGGTTCGCGCCCGCCCCGCGCCTTCTGGGCGGCGGCCCTCGCCGGGGCGGCCGTGGTGATCGTCTTCACGGTCCAGCAGAGCGGCGGAACCCTCTCGGGCGGCGACCTGTACCTCTTCGGCGCGCTGCTGGTCTGCGCGGCCGGCTACACCGAGGGCGGCAGACTGGCCCGGGTGATGCCCGGCTGGCAGGTGATCGGCTGGGCGCTGATCCTCGCCCTGCCGCTCGCGGTGGCCGGCGCGGCCGTGGCCCTGCCCTTCGAGCCGGTGCATCTCACGGCGCGCGGGGTCGTCGGGCTGGTCTGGGTCGCCGCCGGGTCGACCTTCCTCGGCCTGTACGTCTGGTACCGGGGCATGGCGCGGATCGGCGTCCCCCGGGCCAGCCAGCTCCAGCTGGCGCAGCCCCTGCTCACGCTGGTCTGGTCGTTCCTGGCGCTCGGCGAGGAGGTGTCGGCCGCGGCCCCGGTGGCGGCGGTGGCCGTCCTGGTCTGCATCGCCGTCACCCAGCGGGCGGGCCGCGCCGGGGCCGGGCGGCCGGGCAGGGCCGAGGTCCGCCGGACGGGCAGGGCCGGGGCCCGGCGGACGGGCGCTTCCGAGGTCCGCCGGTCGGGCCGCGCGAAGGCCGCCCGGGGGGCGGCGCCCGCCGCGCCGAAGGACGGTGGGCGCGTCCGGTCATAGACTTGTCGACATGGACCGCCACCCGTGAGGAGGTCACTCCCGATGGAGGCACACGCGGGCGACCGGCTGCTGACGCACGGCAGGACCGTGGGGCAGCACGACCGGGTCGCAGAGATCATCGAAGTGCTCGGCGACCAGGGCGGCCCCCCGTACCGCCTGCGCTTCGAGGACGGTCATGAATCGATCAGGTCCCCGGGCCCCGACAGCGTCGTCCAGCACACCGGTCCCGAGGACCGGAAGCGGTAGAGCGCGCGTGCGCCGGGGGCACGAGTGGTTCCCGGCGCACGCGCCCGCGCGGACCGGGCGCGGCGGCGCGGCTCAGCGAGGGGCCCGGGCCCGCACCTGGTAGTGGTCGGCCACCACGCGGGCCATTGCCCCGATGGGGTCGGCCTTCACATGCTTCGCGGAGAAGTAGATGTGGCCGCCCACCTCGGGGTACCCGGCGGCGAGGTCGAGGTGGAGCGAGAGTTCGGCCGGGTCCTGCCAGGCGGCCGGCTGGGCGGGGTCGCCGGCCTTGTAGAGCGCCTCCCCCACGTAGAGCCCCACGCCCGTACCCCGGACCGTCTCGGCCCACCAGGGCAGCAGCTTCGCGTAGTCGGCGGCGGCGAGGCCGATGTTCCAGTAGATCTGCGGTGAGATGTAGTCGATCCAGCCCTCCTTCACCCATTTCCGGGTGTCGGCGTGGAGGTCGTCGTAGGTCTGCACGCCCGCCGAGGTCGCCGAGCCCAGCGGATCGGTGGAGGCGTTGCGCCACACCCCGAAGGGGCTGATCCCGAACCGGACCCCGCTCCTGACCTCCTTGATGCGCTCGGCGGTCTCCCGCACCAGCCGGTCCGTGTTGTCGCGGCGCCAGGCCGCCCTGTCCGGGAAGTCCCCGCCGTACATCGCGTACGCGTCGTCGTCGGCGAAGACCTGTCCGGCCACGGGGTAGGGGTAGAAGTAGTCGTCCCAGTGCACCGCGTCGATCGCGTAGCGGCTGACCGCGTCGAGCATGGCGTCCTGCACGAAGGACCTGACCTCGGGCAGTCCGGGGTTGTAGTAGAGCTTCCCGCCGTAGGGCAGGACCCAGTCCGGGTGCACCCGGGCGGGGTGGGAGGCGACGAGACGCGAGGGGTCCGTGTGGTTGGCGACCCGGTACGGGTTGAACCACGCGTGCAGTTCCAGACCGCGGGCGTGCGCCTCGCTCACGGCCGTCCCCAGCGGGTCCCAGCCCGGGTCCTTGCCCTGGACTCCGGTGAGGCACTGGGCCCACGGCTCGTACGGCGACGGCCACAGGGCGTCGGCGGTCGGCCGGACCTGGAGGACGACGGCGTTCAGCCGCAGCTCGACCGCGCGGTCCAGATGGGCGATCAGCTCGGCCCGCTGGGCGGCGGCGCTCAGGCCGGGCGCCGACGGCCAGTCGATGTTGGCGACGGTCGCGATCCACATGCCGCGCATCTCCCCCGCCCCGGCTCTGCGGCGCCGGTGAGGGTGCCGGTGCGCCGCGACGGCGTCACCCGCCGTCACCAGCGCGGCGACCGTCCCGGCCGCGCCCACCACGAATGACCTTCGGCCCATACGACGCATGTGCCCACCTTTCGATCCGCTGTTCCGTGTGTCACTCCGCCATTGCGTGACGCAGATCATGCCCTCCCGCGGCCCGCGCGACCCGCGGCTCACCGGAGCCGGATCGCGGAGTAACGTCGTGGGGTCGAGGCGGGCACCGGAATCGGACGGGAACTGCCGCACGAAGATCAGCGAAAGGCACGAGGTGACGGACTCTATGGCCGACATTGCACGCGTCGGAGTGGTCGGCTGTGGCCAGATGGGCGCAGGCATCGCGGAGGTGTGCGCCCGGAGCGGCCTCGAGGTCAAGGTGGCGGAGACCACCGGCGAGGCCCTGGAGATAGGGCGTACCCGGCTGCACAACTCCCTCTCGAAGGCGGCCGAGCGCGGCAAGATCACCGCGGAGGAGCGGGACGAGACCCTCGCGCGCCTCAGCTTCACCACCGACCTCGGGGAGTTCGCCGACCGCGATCTCGTGATCGAGGCCGTCGTGGAGAACGAGCAGGTCAAGACCGAGATCTTCCAGGTGCTCGACCAGGTGGTGACCCGGCCGGACGCGATCCTCGCCTCGAACACCTCGTCCATCCCGCTGGTGAAGCTCGCCGTGGCGACCTCCCGGCCGGACCAGGTCATCGGCATCCACTTCTTCAACCCGGCCCCGGTGCAGCGGCTCGTGGAACTGATTCCCGCGCTGACGACGTCCGACGAGACCATAAAGCGCGCCGAGGCCGTCGTGCACGACGTGCTCGACAAGCACGCGATCCGCGCCCAGGACCGGTCCGGCTTCGTCGTCAACGCCCTGCTGATCCCGTACCTCCTCTCGGCGATCCGGATGTTCGAGTCGGGCATCGCCAGCCGTGAGGACATCGACAACGGCATGGAGATGGGCTGCGCCCACCCGATGGGCCCGCTGAAGCTCGCCGACCTGATCGGCCTGGACACCGTGGCCTCGGTCGCCGACTCGATGTACGCGGAATACAAGGAGCCGCTGTACGCCGCTCCCCCGCTGCTCCAGCGCATGGTCGACGCGGGCCGGCTCGGCCGCAAGACGGGGTCGGGCTTCTACCCGTACGACTGACCGCCCTATCTGCGGGCCCGGCGCTCACGCCGCCGGGCCCGCAGGGGCACGTTCATCCAGGTCAGGGCCGTGTGCGGCTCCGGACGGCCTCTTCTTCCACTGCCGACCCGGCGTACTGCCGGAGCCCTACGGATCAACTGCGCGAGCCCGAAGCCTTGAGCCTCTCAGCGCTGTCGCGGGCTTCCGTGCTCGTACCGCGAAAACTCCCCGGGCACTTCTGTCCGAGTCAGCCGGTCCTGCCGTCAGCGTGGGCGATGCCCAGGTGCGAGAGCAGTGTGTCGAGTGTGGCCAGTTGTTGTGGTTCGAGGCGGCCGAAGTGCTGGCGAAGTACGTGCGTGCCCGCTTCTTCCGCGGCCCTCAGTGCCGTGCGGCCGGTGTCGGTGATGGAGACGGTCTTGCGGCGGCGGTCCTCGGGGTCGCCGGTTCGGGCGACCATGCCGAGACGCTCCAGGCCCTCCACGATCTGGGTGACGGAGCGCGGTGCTTGGCCGAGTGATGCCGCCAGTTGCGCTTGGTGGAGCGCGCCACCGCCGGCCAGTACCTGAAGGACCTTGGTGCGGGACAGGGACAGGCCGGCAGTCGCCAGCATGTGCTGGTCGACCTGTTCACGCAGGCCGGGAGCCGCGCGTGCAGCGGGAGCTGTGGGACGCGACCGCGGCGCTTCTCGCCGCCCGCCCGGCCGGCTGAGACCCGGGACGTCCGCCTCGATGAGGACACCGGCCGGTACCGGGGTACCGGCCCGGCCGGCTCGCCTTTCGGCGGCGCAGGCTGGTGCTGCTGGCGGGATCGCGGTGCTCGTCGCCGCGGTCATCGGCGTCAGCAGCGTGTCGGGCAGTACGACGGACGACTTCACGCTTCCCGGAACCCAGTCGCAGCAGGCCATCGACCTGCTGGAGAAGGAGTTCGCCCGCGCCGTCGCCGAATTCTCACTCACGGCCGCACTGTCAGATAGGACGCGGCGCGTTGGAGGTCGGGCGCGGCGTGTGCGGCCTGGTGGCGGTGAGGGCTGTTGCCGAGGGGGTCGATGAGGATGGAGCGGCGGGTGGCGGCGAACAGGCCTGTGTCGTTCGGGCCGTTGCCCAGCACGAGGATCTGGTCGGGCTCCAGGTGGAGGGAGCGGGCCAGATCGTGGAACTGGGTGACTTTGAGTTCGGTCAGGGCCGCCTGGTCGGTGGCGTCGAGGGCGAAGCCGGTCATGTAGCCGTGGTCGTCGTAGACGACGCGGCCGGCGCCGTAGGCGAACCGGGCGCCGATCCGAACGGCGGTGCCCTCGGCGTACTCGGTGACCGAGGAGCTGATCAGGGCCAGGGGCACGTTCCGCTCACGGACGGCTGCGGTCAGGTGGTCGACATCGCGCAACGGGACGGCGGCGAACGCGGCCTGCAGGTCCTCCCGCCGGGCACCTGCCCACAACGTGCACAATGCGCGGGACAGTTCGTCGCCGGCGAGGGTTCCGGCCTTGAACGCCCGGTAGAGACGGGCGTGTTCGGCTGCGGGGGTGCCGAGGGTCTTGGTGACCGTCAGCGCGCTTGAGGTGGTGGTGAGGGTGCCGTCGATGTCGCACACGACCGCACCCAGGGGAGGCAGCCGGCCGGCGGGCGGGGGGACGGCGGGGCGGAGGCTGTCGGTGGCCGGCGCACCGGCCGGGCTGGGGCGGTTCACGGCCTGGGTCCTCGTTCGTCGGCGTAGGCGGTGTAGTAGCTGGTCGGCATGGTGGCCAGTGCCTCCAGGTCACGGCGGGCGCCAGGGTCCGGCACCGCTTGGTCGAGGAGGGCCAGGATGTGCTGGGTCTGGCGGTCGATGAAGTCCAGGGCGCGGCGCCCGGCGTCGGTCGCGTTCACCAGTTCCGTCGCACGTTCGGTCTCCGCCGGTCCGAGGGGTGTGCGGGCGGCGTAGAGGGTGGTCAGGGCCTGGCCGGCCTCGCTGTCGTGGGCGAGGGCGTCCACGGTGACCAGGGTGCGCTTGAGCCCTGAGAGGTCGCTGCCGGTGGGCTTGCCGGTTCTGGCCGGGTCTCCCCAGACGCCCAGCATGTCGTTGGCGCACTGGAACGCCACCCCGGCGACGGTGAATGCCTCCACCAGGAGATCCACCACACCGGTGTCGGCGCCCGCGCACTGGGCGCCCACGCCCGCCGTCGCGCCGAGGAACACTCCCGCTTTCTGCCGGGTCATGGTCAGGCACTGGTCCCAGGTGGTGTCGTTCCGGGACTCGAAGGCGGTGTCGGCGTCCGCGCCTTCGCACATGACTGCGGTCGCGTGCCCGAGCAGCCGGGCCGCGCCCGGGGGCAGGCCGGGCAGGGTCAGGGCGAGGCACAGCAGGGCGTTGCCGGCCAGGAGCGCGGTGGGAGCGGTGTAGACGGTCCAGGCGGCACTCCGGCCGTGCCGGGTGCGGTCGCGGTCCAGGACGTCATCGGTCAGCAGCGTGAACGCCTGGATCAGCTCCACGGCCGCCGCAGCGGGCAACGCGGCCGCCGGCCCGGCGCCGAGTGCTGTCGCGGTATCGAGCACCAGCGCGGCACGGATGCTCTTGCCGCCGCCCAGACTCCCGGTCGGGCGGCCCTCGGCGTCGATCCAGCCGAAGTAGTAGCGGGCCGCTTCGCGCACCCCGCCTGCGGGGAGGGTGTCGACCGCGTCCCGGAGCACCGGGTCGATGTCGCGCCGGGCTCGGGCCAGCCTGGCTGCCAGGGCCGGTGCGGTGTGATCCGTGCTGTTTGTCGTGGTCATGCGGCCACCTCCGGCCAGTCGGCGACGCCGGGCAGCGCCAGGTCCGTCATCGCGGTCAGCAGGGCTTGTCCGGTCTGGGTGAACGGCCCGTCGGCCGCCCGGTCGAGGGCTTCTCGTCGCCGATCGATGACCATGGCCCGCACCTGCTCCACGGCCCCGGTTGCCGCGATCGTGGAACGCAGTTCGGCCAGTTCGTCGCTGTCCATGCCGGCCCGGCCCAGGAGCCGGGTCATGGCCGCGCGCTGACCGGTCGTGGCGGCCTCGGCGGCCAGGGCCACCACCACGGTGCGCTTGCCCTCCTTCAGGTCCTCCCCGCCGCCGGGACGGTCCGGTCCGGCCGTGACGTCCTCCAGGTCGTCCTGCAACTGGAACGCCTCACCCAGTGGCCGGGCGTAGCCGGCCAGGGCGTCGGTCACGTCCGGGTCGGCACCGGCCATCGAGGCACCGATGAGGAGCGGACCGAGGACGGTGTAGGCGACGGTCTTCGCCTGGATGACGGCGAACGCCTCGGGCACCGTTCCGAACGGACGGGAGGGCTCGACCAGGTCCAGAAGCTGGCCGTTGAGCAGTTCGGCACGCATCACACGCAGGTGGTCGCGGGCCGCCGGGGGGACGCCCGGCTCGTAGAGGCGGGCGAAGTGCTCCTCGGCCCACAGGGCGGCCACGTCGCCGAGGAGCACGGCGGCGCTCAGACCGTGCCAGGCGTCCCCGCCACGCAGGTCCGCGCACGCCACGTGCACCGCCGGGTGGCCGCGCCGCAGGAGGGAGCGGTCCACCACGTCGTCGTGGACCAGGGCGTGCCCGTGGAGGAGTTCGAGCCCGACACCGACGTCGACGAGTCGCGTGTCCGGCGGCGTGCTGGTGGCGGCCCGCCACCCGATGTGGCAGAACAGCGGGCGGACCCGTTTGCCGCGGCCGCTCAGAAACGCGCGCAACACAGCGATCAAATGGTCTGTGCCGGGACCGGAGCGTCCCGGCCGATCGGATGGCTGTTCGCTGTCCAGGAATGCGTCCAGGGCCCGGTCGACCGCGGTACGGGCCGCGGTCAGATCGGCTCTGGCGTCAGCCGCGCTCACAGGCCACGCCGTGATCGGTGACGCGCTCATGAAGACTCCCCATTCTGCCGCTCGCCCGCGTTTCGGGCTGCATACTTCACCCCGGGTGCCGTCAGCTGTCCGCCGCCGGCGCGGGACGCATGGTGGACGTCCCTCCAGCGACAGCGAATCTCAGTCGCCTGCTGTGACCTGGAGAAAGCCGCGCACCACGACAGTCGCGCTGTGCAACGACGGCGGGGCGCCGTCGTCACGCCTCGCGCGGGGAAGGCTTCTCCTGGCTCGGACTGCGAACCCACCCGGACGTCGAGTCCACTCGGCCCATGCACTGCCGCCGGTCCCGGCGTCCACACACGCGACCTCCGCTTTCCGCGCAGCCGGAGCGGGGCCCTCACAGGCTGACGAGAACCGCAGCCGGCCGCACATCGGACGGCTGCTCGCGAACGCCGGCCGACTCCGCGAGACGCCGCACTACGCCCCGCCTCCGGCTCCGTACCCGTCCAACGGCCGCTCGACGAGTGCGAGCGCGCTGGTGCAGGGCCGGCTCGTTCATCGGCCGTGTCCTGCGAACGGCTGTGATCGTTGCACGGCTGGCTGGGGCCTTCGGGATGTCATTCAGACGCGGCCTCGCGGCAGGCCGGCCGGAAAGCGATGGGAGTGGAGGGTGGAGCGGTGAGTCCAATCGGTCCAGTGCTGGAGGTGCGAAAGGTATGCAAGAGCTACCGGCAGCGTCCAGTGCTGCGCGGGGTGTCACTGGAGCTCCGTCCGGGCGAGTTGGTGGGCGTCGTCGGTGAGAACGGGGCCGGCAAGAGCACGCTGCTGCGCGTCCTGGCCGGGGACCTCGCGGCGGACAGCGGCACGGTGCGGCGTACGGGACGACTGGGCTGCTGCCCGCAGGAGACCGTGCTCCACCCCGCGTTCACCGTCGACCAGCACCTGCGGTTCTTCCAGGCCGCCTACGGCGTCAGCCGCCTGACCCGGGCCTGCGAGCTGCTGGAGGAACTGAACTTCAGCGACTACCGCTATGAGCGAGTGGAGACGCTCAGCGGCGGCACGCGCCAGAAACTCAACCTGACCCTCGCCCTCATGCACGATCCGCAGGTGCTGCTCCTGGACGAGCCGTACCAGGGTTTCGACTGGGAGACCTACCTGCGGTTCTGGGAGCTGGCAGTCGCCCTGCGGGACCGAGGCTGTGCGGTGCTCGTGGTCTCCCACCTCGCCTACGACGCTTCGCGCCTGTCCACCCTGTACCGCCTGGACGGCGGGCTGCTGCGCAGGACCGAGCGGACGACCACCGTCGGGGCGGCCTCGTGAAGCGCTGGTGCGCCTGTTTCGGGACGGCGATGCGGTTCGCGCTGATCGAGCAGGCCCGCAACCGGCTGGCACTGCTCATCATGCTCCTGTTCGTGCCGCTGTGGACCGCTTTGGCCTTTGAGGTGGTGTCACGGACACCCTTGCGGTTCTACGTCCGGCCGGTCGGACGTCATGTGGTCATGGATGGCAACGTGCTCACCCAGGTCGTCGGGGCGCTGCAGGCTCTCACGCTGGTCGTCGCGTTCATGATGTTCGTCGCCACGGCGCGCTCCGCCGTCTTCGACCGGCGCCTGGTGCGGGCGGGCTTCCCGCGTTCGTGCCTGGCCCTGGCGAAGTGCGCGTCGCTCGTCCTGGTGGCGGCCTCGGTCGCCGTGTACGGCACGGCGTGGATGCATCTGTTCTGGCGGCCCGTGCAGCCAGTGCTGTTCGCCGCCGGGATGTTCACCGGAGCGCTGGTCTACGGGACGGTCGGGATCGCGCTCGCCGCAGTGGTGCGCAGCGAGCTGGCCGGCATGTTCCTGGCCATCATGATCAGCTCGATCGATCTGCTGCTGCAGAACCCGCTGATCAATCCCGAATCGGACAGTGCCCTGGTGCGTTTCCTGCCCGCCCACGGCGCGGTGCAGACCGCGGTGACCGCTGCCGACCTGCACGTGATGCCGTGGAGCTGTCTGCTGCTCGGATTCGGGTGGGCCTTGGGCATGGCGGGACTCGGCCTGACCGCCTTCGTCCTGCGCACCCGCGCCCAGGGCCCGGCGCGGGCACCGGCTGCCAGTGCCGAAATGACCATGCCGGCAAGGTGACCAGGGCCGTTTCGCAGCGGGGAGCAGGGCGAGGACAGCGACCGTGCCCGCAGCGACGGCGCAACACACCGACGCTCGCCCACAGAAGGTGATCACCGTCAGACACGAACAGCACGGTCGACGCACGGCCATCAACGCATCGATGCCATGACATCCGACCTCCCGGAGTGACAGAAATTGACCGACATGCAGACGTTCCTTCCTCCCAGCGCGGCGGACCTCTTCCTGCGCGACCTGGAACAACGCGCGGATCATCCGGACGCCGGATCAACTATTGGTGGGGTCCTGCACCTGTCGGGCGCCGTACCCGGGCTGCCTGATCTCCAGGAGCACGTGGCCGCGCGCCTTTCCAGCCTTGCCTGTACGACGCATCTCCTTCACGGTGACGGTCGGCGGGCGCAGTGGGTACGTGCCGTCCCCCACCCTGCGCGTCATGTCAGCGCGCAGCGCCTGGCCAGAGGCCGCGCGGCTCTCGAGGAGGCCGTGCGCGAGCTACTGCGCGACCCCTGGCCCGTGGATGTCCCGGCCTGGCGCCTGGTTCTGTTGCACGGCCATGTCGACGACGGATTCGCACTGTTGTACCTCGCCCATCACAGCGTGCAGGACGGCGCCACCGTGGCCGAGATCCTGCACGCTCTCTTCGGCCCGGACGTACCTGCCGAGCAGTCCGCGGCGGCACTGCGGACCCTGCCGGCTGAGCCGCGGCCCCGACTGCGGCAGGTGCTGCGCAGCGCCGCACTCCTGCTGCGGTATGCCAAGAAGCACCATATGTGGACCTCACCGTCGCAGCCGCTGTCCAGCCGCCGCCGCACCGCATGGGTCCACGCCTCCGTGGACTCGCTCAAGACAACTGCCCGCGCCGGCGACGCCAGCACCAACGACGTCTACCTCACCGCTCTGGGGCACGCGGTCGCGCAGTGGACGAGCACCCACTGGCCCCATGCCGCCGAGGCTCCCATTCCCGTCATGATCCCCGTCAACCTGCGCGCGAAGGGCGAAGCCGGGGCCCCCGGCAACCGCCTTTTCCTGACCCGCGTCGACCTGCCAGCCGGCCGTCTTCCCCTCCTCCAGCGGCTCGCCGAGACCCGCAGGGTGACTTCGCCTCTCAAGCTGCCCGAACATCGAGCAGTACTCCGCGCGGCTCTCACCCGACTGCCCACTGGCCTTCTTCGGCGCCTCGTGGCCGCGAGCACTGCTCCGGGCCGGCTCACGCTCGTCGCGTCCAGCCTGGTGATGCGCGAACGTCTGCGCTACGGCGACGCGGTGGTGACCCGGATCGACCCCGTCATGTGCTGCCCGCCCGGCGCACCCCTGGCGGCGGTCATGCTCGTCTACGCGGGTGAGGCGAGCGTGTGCTTCCGCATCGACGAGGCCCTCCCCGACGCCGACAGCCTCCCCGGACTGTGGAGGCAGGCCCTGGAGGACCTGTCGACAGCCGCTGACCGCCCGTCGGCCGGCCCCCGGCCCGCCACGGCAGCAGCGGCACTTACCTCGGAGCCGTGAACGCAGCATGTGGGCCGCAGAAAATCGGCGCACGCGGCCGGTACCACCAGGCTGGGCGGCACTCCAGTGATGTAGGGGGTGGGGTTCAAGACGGGGTCGGGGTTCTACCCGTACGACCGACCGACCGGCCGGCACCGGGCGCCGTGCGGCCGGTTCGGTGCCCGGCGCCCGGCCCTTCCGTACTACGCGGCGCCGGGCTGCGCCCATGCGGCGAGGGGCACCCGGCCGCCGCGCTCATCACGGCCGTGCCGGGAGCTCAGAGATCCGACGGGGCCGCCTCGCCCTGTGCCGCGTCGCGGGTTTCGAGGAACGACGCGTCCCGGAAGGCCCTGAGCCCCTTCGCCCGGGTGACGCCCAGCTTCTCCAGGACCTGCTCCTTCACCAGGCCGGCGCCCCGGAGTTCGGCGCAGTGCCGTGCCAGTTCCAGTCGCTCCGGATGATCGTCGGGGGCTTCGTAGAAGACCGCGTCCTGCAGCAGCTCCTTCACCGATTCGACCGACCGGCCCATCGCCCGTGCTATCTGAGCCCTCGCCATGCCGGATCTCTTGTGCCGCAGGGCCTCCGCCGCCGCGCCGTACCGCTCCTTCCGCAGGTCCTCGTTGCGCTGGAGCGTGATTCCCGCCGCCTTTCGGGCACGGTGCAGGAGACCCTCGACCTGCTTGGGCGTCAGGTCCAGCTCCTCGGCGATGTCCTGGTGACGCCGGCCCTCGCCGTGCAGCCTGAGCGCGTGCTCCACCTGCTCCCGGCGCAGCAGGCGCTCCTGCTCGCGCTCCCGTTCCTTCCGCCGCCGGATCTCGTCCTCGAACCCACGGGTCAGGGCCGACTTCACGGACCTGGCCCAGCGGAGTCGCTCCTCCTCCTCGCGCATCCGCTCGCGCACGAAGTACCCGTACCAGAACGGCATACGCTCGCTCAGACCGCCGTCGCGCTTCCCGCCCCATGTGCATGCGGGGTGCTGCTCGCGCTTCGTCCACAGCGCCTTCAGGGCCGTCTCGCGCGGGGTGTAGCCGCCGTCCTCCCTCATAAGGAGTCGCTGCTCCTCCGTCAGTCCCTCCAGGGCGGCCCGTGAGGCCTTCCTCAGACCGACCGTCTCCGCCATCGCCAGAAGGGTCTGCCAGTCCCACTTGGGTACGGTGAGACCGAACCGGACCTCGCCGTCGCCCTCCCAGCGGTTCACCTCAGCCGCGACGTACACCGCGAAGCCTGCGGTGTTCCACCCCCGCACGACGTCGTGCCACATCTTCGCGGCGGTCGCGGGGAGATAGGCGACCCTCCGCCCCTCCACGTCGTAGGCCACCGCCCGCGCGTCCCAGGGGTTGCACGGCTCCGGGACGAGCTCGGCCTCGACCTTCTCTCCGGCCTCGAATCTGCTCAGCGAATCCTGGAGGTAGTAGGCGCCGGATGCGTAGTACTCCCCCTCGGGCCGACCGTAGTCGTCCAGCAGAACGCGGCCCGCAGGCCTGACGTACTCCCCTGCCCGGCGTCTGTGGATCCCCACGGAGCCCTCCCCCTCGCACCTCGCGCACGACTCTCCTGCCAGGTCGGGTGTATGTCGCCACACCATCCCCGACCTGCGACTATCGAACGATTCTATGTCTGGGCCGCCGCTGTCCGAGGCCGGCCGAGGGGCCACCGGGCCGGGTCTCCTGCCACGGAGGACCGCCCCGGATTCCCGGCCGGCCCCGGCACCGGTCAGCCCAGGCGCATGTGATGGAGCATCAGCAGGGCCGCCGCCATGTTGGCCGCCGGTATCTCGCCCCGCGCGATCATGTCCGGCACCAGCTTCAGCGGAACCCATGCGCGGCGCGAGGACTCGAAGTCGTCCGCCGGGTGCCCGGTGTACCCCGCCTCACAGCACCAGTAGAAGTGGTGCCGGGCGTCGATCAGGCCGTTGGCCGGTTCGACGGTCATCAGAGGGCGCAGCCCTTCGGGCCGCCAGCCCGTCTCCTCCTCCATCTCGCGCGCCGCCGCCACGGCGATGTCCTCGCCGTCCTCGACGACGCCGGCGGCGAGCTCCCAGCCCCAGCTGTCGGTGATGAAGCGGTGCCGCCACAGGAGCAGGACCTCGTTGGCCTCGTTGACCACCGTCGCCGCGGCGACCGCCCGGAGCCTGATGAGGAAGTGGTCCAGGTGCTTGCCGTCAGGGAGTACGACATCCGCCAGATTGACCCGGAACCAGCGATTCTCATACACGGTCTGTTCGTTTAAGTTCGTCCACTGCACAGTTCTGCCACCTTCCGACTGGTCGATGGCAACATCGGAGCAGGGTCCGCCCCGCAGGGGAACGCGGTGAGGCTCCCGTGCCGAGGCTCACAGGGGCACGCGCAGCGCCCCGTCGATGAGTCCGGCCGCGGCCTCCGCGTCGGCGGAGCCGCTCGCGGCCAGTTGTGCCCGGACCGAGCGCAGCCGGTCGCGGAGTCGCTGGGACTCCATGCCCCGGGTGCGTTCCGCCATCTCCGAGGCGGTGCGGGCCGCCTTGTCGGCGTCTCCCTGGAGCAGTTGGAGATGCGTGAGCATGGCGAGCCGGTGCACCGTGCCGCGATCGTGCGCCGGGGAGCGTACGGCCGCCGCGGCGTGCTCCCGGGCCCCGGCGAGATCCCCGAGGCTCAGCAGCGCCTCTGCCACCTGGACGTTGACGAGGCCCGGCTGGACGTATCCGGTCTCGTCGGGTTCATGGACGGCGTGGATGCGGGCGGCCTCGGCCTCGGCGCGGTGGATGGACTCCAGGGCGCCACGGTGGTCGCCGAGCTGCGCGTAGGCCTTGGCCTGCATCGCGTGGAGGTCGGTGGCCAGCGCCGGGGTGATGTGCGGGCCCGCCGCCCGCAGGGCCGCCTCGGCGAACGCGACCGACCGGCGGAAGTCGGCCAGGTGGAGCGACTGGTTGACCAGCAGCGCGATCACATAGCCGCCGAGCCCCCGGTCGCCGCTGGCCTTGGCCAGACGCAGGGCCTGGTGGAAATAGCGCTGGGCGAGTCCATGGGCGTCGGAGTCGTAGGCGCAGATACCGGCCACGGCCACCAGACCGGCGGTCGCGCGATGGAGGCTGCGGCCCGTGGCGTCGCTGTATCCGCCCCTCAGCAGCGGCGCGGTCTCGGCGTTCAGGAAGCCGACGATGCGCGACCTGGTCGCGATGCCGCCGGCCTTCCGGTACATCTGCTCGTAGTGGGCGCGGGCCGCGCGGAGCATCGCTATGTCCGCCATGCTCACCCGGCAGGGGCCGGGGCGGGAGACGTCTGCGTCCTCGGGAGGGTTCTCCCACTCCCAGACCGGCATCACCGCCCGCGTGCCCGTGACGGCGGGCGCGGTGGCCAGATGCGGGCGCTGCTGGTCGTCGGAGCGCCACAGGGCGGTCGCGTGCTCGACGAAGCCGGAGAGCCCCGTGTCGCCCCGCGTGGTGTCCGCCCCCGCGATCCCCATGCCGATGTCGTCGAGCGTGACCGGACGGTGCAGCCGGGCCGAGAGGACCTCGCAGATCAGGTCGGGCACCTGGCCGCGCGGTCGCTGGCCCTTGAGCCACCGGGCGACCGCCGTGTGCTCGTAGCGCAGGCGGAGCCCGCGGCCGCGGCCGGCCTGGTTGACATGACCGGCGAGCCCCGCGCGGGACACACCCGCCTCGTCGATCAGGGATTCGAGCAGGACGTTGGGCTCCATTGCCCCCCCATGTGCGCGTCACAATGAGCTTAGACCGTCCGGCACATAGTGGGTGGAAGAAGGAGCGGGGCTGGGTGCGTGCAGCTGCAAGGCGGAGGAGGGAGGCAACGCGGAGCGATCGGGGCCTCTCCTGCTCGAGCGAAGCCGAGAGCTTGGGGAAGATTGACGACAACGCCGCAGATGCGCGCACCCAGCCCCGCGACGCCACCCACCATGTGCCGGACGGTCCCAGTGGAGCACGATTCACACGGGGTGTGAACGGAATGCCCGAAGCATCCTGCTGTGCACCCTGCCGCGCCGGGGCACCGCTCGGTTGAATAGGTCCCTCGCAAGAGGCGGCCGGGTCGTCGGCTCCCCCTCGTAACAGTTCGACGACCCGCCCCCGCGCCGTTCGTTCTGCCGGCCTGCCCGACACTCCGTGGCAGGGCGGACGGCGCCGGATCGCGCGGCCCACTGCCCCGATGACAGACGGGCCGTGTGCGGTCCCCGGGCCGTCCGGCGAGAACAGAAGGGGCGTATCCGGTGGCCGGATACGCCCCTTCTCACCGCTCGGTGACGGCTACACCCCGCGCAGCACCGCTCGGTGACGACTACGCCCCGCGCAGCACCGCGCCGGTGCGCTCGGTGGCCAGGGCCACCGCCGTGTCGCGGGCCGCGGAGGCCTCCTCGACGGTCAGCGTCCGGTCCGGGGCACGGAACCGCAGCGCGTACGCCAGGGACTTCCGGCCCTCGCCGATCTGCTCGCCGGTGAAGACGTCGAACAGCCGCAGCGATTCGAGGAGTTCACCCGCGCCCTCGCGCAGCGCCTCCTCCACCGCGTCGGCGGGCACGTCCGAGGCGACGACGAGCGCGACGTCCTGGGTCGCCACCGGGAAGGTGGAGATCCGGGGCGCCTGGAGCGCACCGTCCACGGCCCGCTCCAGGACGTCGAGTTCGACCTCCATGGCGCAGGTCCGCTCGGGCAGGTGGAGCTCCTTGACGACGCGCGGGTGCAGTTCGCCCGCGTGTCCGAAGAGGGTCTCCTCACCGTCGACCGTGACGTACAGCGCGGCGCAGCGGCCGGGGTGCCACGGGGCGTGCCGGTCGGCGCGGACGGTCAGCTCGACGCCCGCCTCACCGGCGATCGTGCGGGCCGCCTCGACGGCGTCCGCCCAGGTCGCGGGACGGCCCTTGCCCCACCAGCCGGCCTGCTCGCGGGCGCCCGCGAGGACGACGGCGGCGCGGCGCGGCTGGCGCGGCAGCGCCGCGTCCAGACCGGCGATCTCCTCGTCGGTGGGACGGCGGTCGACGGGCAGCCGTACGGCCTTGGTCTCCTCGCCGGTCGGCCTGAAGACGAGACCGGTCTCGAAGAGTGCCAGGTCGTGGCTGCCCCGGCCGTCGTTGCGCCGCAGTGCGCCGAGGAGGCCCGGAAGCAGCGTGGTGCGCAGCGCGGGCTCCTCGTCGGAGAGCGGGTTGACGAGGCTGACCGTACGGCGGCGGGCGTCGTCCTTCTCCAGGCCGAGCTGGTCGAGGACGGCGTCGCCGATGAACGGGTAGCTGAGCGCCTCGACGTAACCGGCGCCCGCGAGCGCCCGGCCGACGCGGCGGTGCAGCCGCTGGCGGTCGGTGAGCCCGCGGCCGGACGGCGGGGTCGGCAGCGTGGACGGGAGGTTCTCGTAGCCCTCCAGCCGGATGACCTCTTCGGCCAGGTCGTTCGGCTCGGCCAGGTCGGGGCGCCAGGACGGCACCGTGACGATCAGCTCGTCCTGCCCGTAGACGTCGCAGCCGACCTGCTGGAGGCGGCGTACGACGGTCTCGCGGCCGTACTCCACACCCGCCACCCGGTCGGGGTGGTTCGCGGGCATCGCGATGCTGCGGGGCGCGGACGGGGCGGTGATCTCCGTGACCCCGGCCTCGGCGGTGCCGCCCGCGAGGAGGACCAGCAGGTCCACCGTGCGCTGCGCGGCAGCGGACGCGGCCTGCGGGTCGACGCCGCGCTCGAAGCGCTTGGACGCCTCCGAGCTCAGCTTGTGGCGGCGCGCGGTCCGGGCGATGGCGATCGCATCGAAGTGCGCGGCCTCGATGACGACCTCGGTCGTCCCGGCCTCCTCGGCGTGGTCGGCGATCTCGGTGTCGGCGCCGCCCATGACGCCCGCGAGGCCGATCGGCCCGCGGTCGTCGGTGATGACCAGGTCCTGGGCGTCCAGGACGCGCTTCACCCCGTCGAGCGTGGTGAGCTTCTCGCCCTGCTCGGCCCGGCGCACGCCGATCGCGCCCTCGACGCGGGAGCGGTCGTAGGCGTGCAGCGGCTGGCCGAGCTCCAGCATCACGTAGTTGGTGATGTCCACGGCGAGCGAGACGGTACGCATCCCGGCCTTCTGCAGCCTGCGCTGCATCCAGATCGGGGAGCGCGCCTCGGGCCGCAGGCCGGTGACCGTGCGGGCGGTGAAGTTGCCGCACCCGATCGGGTCGGACACCTTCACCGGGTAGCCGTACGCGTTGGGCGCGGGCACGTCCAGCAGCGCCGGGTCGCGCAGCGGCAGCCCGTACGCGATGGCGGTCTCGCGGGCGACACCGCGCATCGAGAGGCAGTAGCCGCGGTCCGGCGTGACGGCGATGTCGAGGACCTCGTCGACGAGCTCCAGGAGCTCGATCGCGTCGGTGCCGGGCTCGTACTCCGGCGGCAGCACGATGATGCCGTGCGTGCCGTCGTCGCCCATGCCGAGCTCGTCGGTGGAGCAGATCATGCCGTGCGAGGTCTTGCCGTACGTCTTGCGCGCGGCGATCGCGAAGTCGCCGGGCAGGACGGCGCCCGGGAGGACCACGACGACCTTGTCGCCGACGGCGAAGTTACGGGCGCCGCAGACGATCTCCTGCGGCTCGCCGGTGCCGTTGGCGGAGCCGACGTCGACGGTGCAGAAGCGAATGGGCTTCTTGAAGCCCTCCAGCTCCTCGATGGTGAGCACCTGTCCGACGACCAGGGGGCCCTTGAGGCCGGCTCCGGTCTGCTCCACGGTCTCGACCTCGAGGCCCACGGAGACGAGCTTGGCCTGTACGTCACGGCCGGTCTCCGTCACCGGCAGGTCGACGTATTCCCGCAGCCAGGAAAGCGGGACGCGCATCAGATCTCCATCCCGAACGGCCGGGTGAACCGGACGTCACCCTCGACCATGTCTCGCATGTCCTCTACGTTGTGGCGGAACATGAGCATCCGCTCGATGCCGAACCCGAAGGCGAATCCGCTGTACTTCTCGGGGTCCACACCGCAGGCGACGAGCACCTTCGGGTTGACCATGCCGCAGCCGCCGAGCTCGATCCAGCCCTCGCTGCCGCAGGTGCGGCAGGGGCGGTCGGGGTTGCCGACGGACTCGCCGCGGCAGACATAGCAGACCATGTCCATCTCGGCGGACGGCTCGGTGAACGGGAAGAAGTTCGGCCGGAGCCGGGTCTTCATGTCCGGGCCGAAGAGCGCCTGGACCATGTGGTCCAGGGTGCCCTTGAGGTCGGCCATGGTGAGGCCCTCGTCGACGGCGAGCAGCTCGATCTGGTGGAAGACCGGGGTGTGCGTGGCGTCGAGCTCGTCGGTGCGGTAGACCCGGCCGGGGCAGACCACGTAGACGGGGGGCTTGCGGCTGAGCAGCGAGCGGGCCTGGACCGGCGAGGTGTGCGTGCGCAGCACGACACCGGACTCGTCGCTCTTCGCGCCGTCGGCGCCCTGGACGAAGAAGGTGTCCTGCATCTGCCGCGCCGGGTGGTCGGGCACGAAGTTCAGGGCGTCGAAGTTGAACCACTCCGCCTCGACCTCGGGGCCCTCGGCGATCTCGTAGCCCATGGCCACGAAGACGTCGGCGACGCGCTCCATGATGGTCGTCAGGGGGTGGCGCGCACCGGCCGGGACGCGGTCGTAGGGCAGTGTGACGTCCACCGCCTCCTCGACCAGCACGCGGGCGTCACGCTCGGCCTCCAGCTCGGCCTGGCGGGCGGCCAGCGCCTTGGAGACGGCGCCGCGGGCCTGGCCCACGCGCTTGCCCGCCTCGGCCTTGGCCTGGGGCGGCAGTGCGCCGATCTCCCGGTTGGCGAGCGAGAGGGGCGAGGTGCCACCGGTGTGCGCGGTCTTCGCCTGGGCGAGCGCGTCGAGGTCGCCCGCGGCGGCGAAGGCGGCGAACGCCTCGTCCCGCATGCGCTCGATCTCTTCCGGTTTCAGTGCCTCGACCTCGACTGGGTCGTACGACTTGTTCGGTGCCGACATCTCTTCCCGTGCTTCCGATTGGCTGGTGGCGCGACCTCCGACTCGACGGCCGAGGGCGCAAAGGTGCCAAAGGTCGAGTCTACGGGCCGCCGAGCGGCGAAGAAGCCCGTGGCTGCTCAGGCGAGATACGCCGGGGCTGCCACGGGCAGGATAAATCGGAATTCGGCCCCGCCGCCGGGCGCCCGGTCGACGGTGATGGTGCCGCCGTGGGCCTCGACGATGCCCTTGACGATGTACAGACCGAGGCCGGTCCCGCCACGTTTGCTGCCCCGCCAGAAGCGGGTGAAGACGCGGCCCATCGACTCCTCGGGGATGCCGGGGCCTTCGTCGCTCACGGTGACTGCCGTTCCGCTCTCGTCGCTCTTCGCCGGTGCGGGTGCAGGGGCGATCTCAATAGTGACGGTTCCCTCGCCGTGGCGCACCGCGTTTTCCAGGAGGTTGCCGAGGACCTGGTCGACCTTGTCGGGGTCCGCCCAGAGCGCGGGCAGCGGCTGCCTGGTGTGCACGAGGAAGCGGTCCGGCGCCTGGCCGTTCGCCGTGAGGGCCTGGATGTGGCGTTCGACGGCGGCGGAGATGTCCACGGGCTGGCGGCGCAGCTCCAGCCGCCCGGAGTCGATGCGGGAGATGTCGAGCAGTTCGGCGATGAGCCGGGTGACGCGGTTGGCGTCGGCGTCGACGGTCTCCAGCATCAGCCGCTTCTGGTCGTCGGTGAACCGCTCCCACTTGGCCAGCAGGGTGGCGGTGAAGCCCTTGACCGAGGTCAGCGGGGAGCGCAGCTCGTGGGCGACGGTGGCGATCAGCTCGGCATGGCTGAGCTCGGTGCGTCTGCGGGCCTCGGTGCCGCGCAGCGAGACGACGAGCCGGCGCAGGGGCCCGGTCGGGGTCTCCCGCACGTAGCGCGCGGAGACCAGGACCTCACGGCCGCCGGGGAGCAGCAGGTTCCGCTCCGGCTGGCCGACCCGGGTGGCGAGGCCGCCGTACGGGTCGGTCAGCTCCCACCAGCGCCGCCCCTTGAGGTCCTCCAGCGGCAGCGCCTGGTGCAGGGGGCTGCCGATCGCGGCGGTGCGGGGGGTGGCGGTGATCCGGCTGGCGGCCCTGTTGAAGCAGATGACCGTGCCGCTCTCGTCGGCGACCACGAGGCCGTCGGGCAGGTCGTCCGGGTCGATGCCCATGGAGGGGTCCCCGATGACCTGGCTCTCGCCCGCCCCGTCGGAGAGGGCGCGCACAGCGGCCGTGCGTGCCGCTCGCGGCCTGCTCATGCCGACAGCCATCTTCCCGTACCCCACCTCTCGAACCGGTGCAGTGGGCCCCCGAGTTCGTCACCCTACTAGGCGTCGGCGGCCGGGCGACACCCTCGGGGCGGGCGTCGGGCGGGGTGTGGCGCGTATCGGCCGGTGGGCCGCGGGGTCAGCCCTCGCGCCGGGGGCGCTGCGCCCGCGCGGAGGCGTAGAGGCACACGGCGGCGGCGGTGGCGAGGTTGAGGCTCTCGGCCTTGCCGTGGATCGGGACCCGGACCACGGCGTCGGCCAGGGCGCGCGTCTCCTCCGGCAGGCCCCACGCCTCGTTGCCGAACACCCAGGCGGTGGGCCCGCCCATGGTGCCCGCGTCGAGCTCGTCGTCGAGGTCGTCCTCACCCGCGCCGTCGGCCGCCAGAATGCGCACCCCGGCGTCCCTCAGGCCCTGCACGGCCTGCTCGACGGGGACGCCGACGGCCACCGGCAGATGGAAGAGCGAACCGACGGAGGCCCGTACAGACTTGGGGTTGTAGAGGTCCACGGAGGCGTCGGTGAGCACGACCGCGTCCGCTCCCGCGGCGTCCGCGCAGCGCAGCACGGTGCCGGCGTTCCCGGGGTCGCGTACGTGCGCGAGGACCGCGACCAGGGTGGGCTTCGCCGCGAGGATGTCCTCGAAGGGCGAGTCCAGGAAGCGGCAGACGCCGATCAGGCCCTGAGGGGTCACGGTCTGCGAGACGTCGGCGAGAACGTCGCTGTCCGCGAGGTGTACGCGGGCCCCGGCCGCGTGGGCGGCGTCGATGATGTCGGCGTACCGGTCGGCGGCCTCGACGGTGGCGAAGAGCTCGATCAGGGTGGGCCCGCCGTCGCCGCCCCGGTGCGCGGCGGCCTCCCGCACGGCCTGCGGCCCCTCGGCGATGAACCTGCGCTCCTTGCCGCGGAAGTTGCGCCTGGCCAGCCGGCGGGCGGCGGCGACGCGCGGCGATCGTGCGGAGATCAGTTCGGGGGTGCCCATGGTCGGCGGCGAGCCTCTCTGCGTAAGTCAGCTTCTCTGCGTACGTTTCTCTGCGTACGGCTGACTGCGTACGCGAACGTCGTGCAACGCACCGGACCCGCAGACGGCGCGCGCCTGCGGGTCCGGCTCAAACGCTGGGACGCTTGAAGTGCTGCCTGGGTCAGGCGGCCTTCGGGGCGTTGACGTCGCTCGGGAGGGCCTTCTGGGCGACCTCGACGAGGGCGGCGAACGCGTTGGCGTCGTTGACCGCGAGCTCGGCCAGGATCTTGCGGTCCACCTCGATGTTGGCGGCCTTCAGACCCTGGATGAGGCGGTTGTACGTCATGCCGTTCTGGCGTGCAGCGGCGTTGATGCGCTGGATCCACAGCTGACGGAAGTCGCCCTTGCGCTTCTTGCGGTCGTTGTAGTTGTAGACCAGGGAGTGGGTGACCTGCTCCTTGGCCTTGCGGTACAGGCGCGAACGCTGACCGCGGTAACCGCTGGCGGCCTCGAGGATCGCCCGGCGCTTCTTGTGGGCGTTTACTGCCCGCTTGACGCGTGCCACTTTTAACTCCTTGCAGCGGGGCCGGATGGTCGCAGTAGGGACTCACCCCGGCCCGGAAACGAATTGGTCCCGGTCGGATCGAGATCGCGCGCCCCCGGGTTCACCGGAGGCCGGACCTCACTTGCCGAGAAGCTTCTTGATCTTCTTGGCGTCGGCCGGAGCCACGACGACCGTGCCGGTCAGCGAGCGGGTCTTCTTGGACGACTTGTGCTCGAGCAGGTGGCGCTTGCCGGCCCTCTCGCGCAGCACCTTGCCGGAGCCGGTGATCTTGAAGCGCTTGCTGGCACCGCTGTGCGTCTTGTTCTTCGGCATCGCGCCGTTATCTCCTCGTCAGTGGCGCCCCTCTCGGTGCGGGCACCGGACTGCAGGGGCGTCAGATCTTTGGGTGGTTCCCGAGGGACCCGGGGGCGCCTGGGTGGCGGCCCCCGGAGGTCACGCCTCGGAAGGTGTATCGGCCGGAGCCTCGGCCGCTGCGGCCGGGGCCTCAGCGGTCTCACCCTCGGACTCGGCGTCGGGGGTGTATCCCTGACGCTCCGCCTTGCGGGCGGCCTGGGCCTCGCGGGCTTCGGCCATGGCTTCGGTCTTCTTCTTGTGCGGGCCCAGAACCATGATCATGTTCCGGCCGTCCTGCTTCGGGTTGGACTCGATGAAGCCGAGGTCCTCGACGTCCGAAGCGAGACGCTGGAGCAGTCGGAAGCCCAGCTCGGGGCGGGACTGCTCACGACCGCGGAACATGATCGTGATCTTGACCTTGTCCCCCTGCTTGAGGAACCGGACGACGTGACCCTTCTTGGTGTCGTAGTCGTGCGGGTCGATCTTCGGCCGGAGCTTCATTTCCTTGATGACCGTGTGCGCCTGGTTCTTGCGCGCCTCACGGGCCTTCATGGCCGACTCGTACTTGAACTTCCCGTAGTCCATGAGCTTGCACACGGGGGGACGGGCTGTCGCCGCCACCTCGACCAGGTCGAGGTCGTACTCCTGTGCGAGCTCCAGGGCCTTGGCAAGCGGAACAATCCCGACCTGCTCGCCGCTGGGACCGACAAGTCGCACCTCGGGAACGCGAATCCGGTCGTTGATGCGGGGCTCGGCGCTGATGGATCCTCCTCGGTAGCACCACGCGACCGCCTGGCGGACAGCCACGTAACGTCTTTTCGTAAGACCAACCGAGCCGGGATACCAAAAATGCCCCGGACGGGACACAGGCGGGGCTCCAGGAACTACCGGAACACCGCCGCGTCTACCGCGGGGCGCATCGGGCGGCCCCATCGTCCGTACGGAACGATGGCTGCCACCTGACCGGTGACCCGCCGTCCGTGAGGACGGTCAGGTGGGAGATCGGAGCCTCCACTTGTGGGCCGAGCACATAGGTGTCCGGCCGGTCGTTACACAAGGTTAGCAGCTCCCGGGGGCGACGGCTAACCACCGCCCCCGCACCGCTCCCGCGGGCGGGGCCGCGCCCACGTGGCCTTATCGTGTGGGGCATGAGCGACGCGACCACTCCCAGCACCGAGAACCCCGGCTTCGACGACATGGCCCGCGACATCGCGGAGGTTCCCGCGGTCGAGGTGATCGTGACCGTCGCCGTCAACCTGATGAGCGCGGCGGCCGTGAAGCTCGGGCTGACCGAGGAGGGCGAGCAGCACAAGGACCTGGACGAGGCCCGCAAGCTGGTCGCGGCGCTGGCCGGGCTGCTCGACGCGAGCGCCACGGAGATCAGCACCTTCCACGCCTCCCCGCTGCGCGACGGCCTGAAGTCGCTCCAGCTGGCCTTCCGCGAGGCCTCGCTCGTACCGGACGAGCCCGGCCACGGCCCCGGCGAGAAGTACACGGGCCCCGTCTACGGCTAGAGGCACCAGCGCACGAGCACACGAGCCCGCCGCCTGCGACAGGCGGCGGGCTCGTGTGCGTCAGCGGCTGAACAGGGGCTCCCCCGGGGCCTCGGCTCCGGCGGGCAGCAGCGCCAGATCGATGCCGCGCACCAGCCGGGCGCGCAGCACCTCGCTGGCGGACAGCGCGTCGGCGACCCGGCGGGCCGCGTCGGCGACCACCGCGTCCCGGTCGAGGACCAGCGCGAGGGTGCCGTCGGCGGTGCCCGGGCCGAGATGGGCGCGGAGCACGGAGGGCTCGGCGGCCACCGCCTCCCGCACGGCGGCGACGACGGCGGGGTCGTCGAGCGGGTCGGCGCTGGCGCGGTTCTCGGCCAGGGCCAGCAGCGCCGGGCCGGTGAGCTCGAAGGGGACGGGCCCCGCGAGGTCGAGCACCACCGTGTCGGCCTTCTCGTGCGCGGCGGCCTGGAGTGCCTGGTGCAGGGGTACGGCGACGGGGCGCGCCTGCGGGTCCCAGAGGGCCAGCGAGGCGGTGGAGGTGAAGGCGGGCAGCGCGCGCCGGCCACCGGCCTGGAGCGTCGGCACGGCCATGTCGCTGGTCTTCTCGCGCCGCAGGCCGCTCTCGTCCTCCTCGACCTCGCCGAGGACGGCGACGACCGGGACGAGCAGCCTGGCGTCGCGGAGCGCCGCCAGGACCGGCCCGACTGCCGTCCGGTCCCCGGCCCACGCCGCGAGGGCCGCCGTCAGCTGGGGGGCGGCGGTGCCGTCGTCGTCGGAGAAACCGGGGTCCGGAATGTTCTTGAGCTCCACACGACGAGCGTAGTGGGTGTGTTCTCTCATCTGGACGACAGGTCGGGCACAGGCCGCTGCCAGGTCGGCTCCCTAGCGTCCGGACCATGCCCCGTCACAGAACGCGCAGGTCCGCGCTGTCCGCCTCGGTGACCGCCGTCGTGCTGCTGGCGTGCTCCGCCGCGGGGGGCGCCTGGCTGGTGGGTCGCTCGCCGGATGACGCGCCCTCGGCCGTGGCCGCCGTATCGTCCCCGTCGAGCCCGCCGGCCGAGGCGGGCGCGAGCGAGGAGCCTGAGGTGGATCTCGACGCGGAGCTGGCGGACGCGCTGGCGGGCCTGGCCCAGGACGCCGACGTGTCCGTGTCCGTGCTGGACACGGAGACCGGAGCGCACGCGACCTACGGCGACGGGGCGTACGACACCGCCAGCATCGTCAAGGTCGACATCCTCGCGGCGCTGCTGCTGCGCGCGCAGGACGAGGACCGGGAGCTGAGCGGGGCCGAGCACGCGTACGCCGAGGCCATGATCGAGCGCAGCGACAACACGTCGGCCACCGAGCTGCTCAAGGTGATCGGCGGCGCCGAGGGCCTGGACGAGGCCAACGAACGGCTGGGTCTGACCGAGACGGAGGCCGTCCACGCCTGGGGGCTGACCCAGACCACGGCCGCCGACCAGGTGCGGCTGCTGGAGGCGGTGTCCGGTACGGATTCAAAGCTGTCGGCGGCCTCTCGCGCGTACATGGCGGAGCTGATGGGCCAGGTCGAGGCGGATCAGCGGTGGGGGGTGTCCGCGGCGGGCACCGGCGCGGTGCTGAAGAACGGCTGGATGCCCCGGACCACGACGGGGCTGTGGGACGTCAACAGCATCGGGCGGGTGGAGAGCGGCGGTCACACCCTGCTGATGGCGGTGCTGTCGCGCGGACACGCGACGAAGGAGGCGGGGATCGCCCTCGTGGAGTCCGTCGCCAGGGCCGCGGCCGGGGTGACCGGTGCGGTCAGCGGGTCCGGCTGACGGGGTTCCGGCCGCGCCACAGCACCACGGCCAGGGCGAGGAGCACGGCTCCGAGGCCACCCGCCGAGGGGGCCAGCCAGCCCGCCGGGTTCTCGTCCTCCCGCTTCGGGGTGGGGCCCGAGCCGAAGTACCGCTCGCTGTGGCCCACGGTGGCGGACCGGGCGCCCAGCTCCTCGGGGCGCAGCTTCGCCCCGGCCTCGATGGCGGCGGCGGGGTCGATCAGCCCGTAGCCGCGGGCGTCGTCGCGACCGCCGTCGGGGGCGTTGCGGGCGGTGTCGGTGAGCAGGGTCTTGATCTGCGCGGGCGAGAGACCGGGGTGTGCGGCGCGTACGAGGGCGACGGCTCCGGAGACGAAGGCCGAGGCCGCGGAGGTGCCCCACTCGATGTAGTAGTGCTGGTCGGGGTTGGCCACGACGATGTCGACCCCGGGCGCGCTGACGGTGGCGTACCAGCGGCGGGTGGAGAACGAGGCGTGCGTGCCGTACTTGTCGACCGCGGCGGCGGCGATCACGCCGGGGTAGGCGGCGGGGTAGGAGACGCGGTCGCCCTTCTCCCCGCTGTTGCCGGCCGACGCGACGACGGAGACGCCCTTGCCGAGGGCGTACTGGACGGCGGCGTCCTCGCCGGGCTCCGGATGGGCGGACTTGCTGTCGTCGCCCAGGGAGAGGTTGATGACGTCGGCGCCGTGGTCCGTCGCCCAGCGGATGCCGTCCGCGAGGGCGGTGCCGCGCGACTCGCGGGCCTTGGTGCGGGACGGGTCGTTGGACTCCAGGATCACCCGGACGGGCAGGATCTTCGCCTCCGGGGCGACACCGAGCACCCCGTCGGCCCGTCCCGGGCCGTTGCCCCGGCCGGCGATGATGCCGGCCATGGCTGTCCCGTGCAGGGCCCAGGAGCGGTCTCCGCGGCCGGCGCCGAAGCCTATGAGGTCCTTGCCCGGGAGCACCTGGCCGGTGAGGTCGGGGTGCTGGTCGTCGACCCCGGTGTCCAGGACGGCGACGGTGATGCCCTCGCCCTTCGTCGTGCGCCAGGCCTGGTCGGTGCGGAGCGCCTCCAGGCCCCACTGCTGGTCTCGGATGGCGTCCGCGTGGGCGGGGGCGGCGGGCAGCAGCGCGAAGGCGGTGGCCGCGGCGGTGGCGGCGAGCGCCCGGAGCCTGCGGGGACGGGTCATTCCGGCTTCTCCGTGAGGTCGGTGACGGTCCTGCGCAGTGAACGCTCCACCCGGTCGGCGATGCCCTTCGCCTCGTGGCCGAGCCCGGCCTGGGCGACGGCGGTCGTGGCGCCGGAGGCCATGGCGTCAGCGACGGGCTGCGGGTCGGCGACCGCCCGGCCGTCGGCGAAACCGGAGACGGCGAAGACGACGACGGGCACCTCGGTCAGCACGTGCACCGTCCAGCTCGCGCGCTGGCCGGCCCCGAACCCGGCGGCGACGGTGCCGTCGGCCGGGTAGGTACGGGGCATCAGGTCGGCACGCGCGGCGAGCTTCTGGGTGGTGAAGCGGGTGCTGAGCGCGTCCATCCCCTGGGCGTCCGCCTCGGTGAAGACCAGGCCGACGGTGGTGACGCTGCTGCGGGTGGCGTCGGTGTACGTGGCGCGCACCAGGCGTTCGCAGCCGACCGGGCCGAGCGTCCTGAGCAGCAGCGGGTCCAGTCCGGCGGCGCAGCCGCTGTCGCCCGCGACGGCGACCCTGCTCCAGACGCGGTCGGTGGCTCCCGGCCCCGCGCCCGCGCCCTTGAGGGTGCGGGGGAAGAGGGTGTCGACGGGCACGCTGTGCCAGAGGGAGCGGCCGACGGTGTACGCGGTGTCCTCGCCGGGTTCGGCGGCGGAGTCGCCGGTGAGCCAGCTGCCGGTGACGGCGCCTCCGATGAGCCCGAGGCCGAGGACCGCGCAGACCGCGGCGGCCACGGTCCTGCCGGGGCGACGGGCCTTGACGGGGCGGAGCCGGGTGGTGGTCTCGGCGGGGGTCTCCGCGTAGGCGTAGTACGCGCCGGGCGGAGCGGGGGTGGCCCCGGGGCGCGGGGTGAGGTCCACGGCGCCGACGGGCCGCCGGCGGGTGGCGGCGGGCGGCGCCGGGGGGACGGGCGGCGCGGGCGGTACGGGCGGTACGCGGCGCAGCCGCGTGGTGGTCTCGGCCGGAGTGGGCTCGGAGCGGGGCGCGGGAGGCGCCGACCGGACTTCCGGCGCGGGATGTGTCGGCTGCGCCTGCGGCGCGGGAGGTGCGGGCCGTACCGGCCGGGCTTCCGGCGCAGGAGGCGCGGGGGGTGCCGGCTCGGCGTGCGGCGGGGGCGCGGGGGCGTGTCCGGGGGCGGGCGGCGGACCGGTCGGGCGGGGCGGCACTGGAGCGCGCTGCGCTTCGGTACTCATCCGTCCCCCTGGTCCACGTCCCCGTACCGCCCGCGGGCCACCGTGTCGCACGGGCCCGTCGTTCGCTCGCGTGACGTTCACTCTACGGGGTGGACGGCGCCCCGTGGGACGGGGCGAGGAGGTGCGGGACGATCTGCGCCGAACGTCCCCCTACCCAGTGGTACGGCCGTCTGGCAAGCTGCGGCCATGACTGCCCGCGCCACTGACCGGACCCGTTACGACCGGGCCACCGCCCATCTCGACGCCCCGGTGGCCGTCGTCGATCTGGAGGCCTTCGACGCCAACGCCGACGATCTGGTCCGCCGGGCCGGCGGGAAGCCGATCCGGGTGGCGAGCAAGTCGGTGCGCTGCCGTGCCCTGCTGGAGCGGGTGCTCGCGCGTCCGGGGTTCGCGGGGATCATGTCGTTCACCCTCGCGGAGTCACTGTGGCTGGCCAGGGCCGGCTTCGACGACGTACTCCTGGCCTATCCGTCGGCCGACCGCGCCGCGTACGCCGAACTGGCGGGCGATCCCAAGCTCGCGGCGAGCGTCACGGTGATGGTGGACGATCCCGCGCAGCTCGAACTGATCGACGCGGCGCGGTCCGGCGGCACCGAGGAGATCCGGGTCTGCCTGGAGCTGGACACCTCCCTGCGGCTCCTCGGCGGCCGGGTGAGGATCGGCGCGCTGCGCTCCCCGCTCCGCTCCCCGGACCAACTGGCGGAGCTGGCCCGCTCGGTGGAGCGCAGGCCGGGCTTCCGGCTGGTGGGGCTGATGGCGTACGAGGGCCATGTGGCCGGTGTGGGCGACTCGCTGGCGGGCCGTCCGCTGCGTTCGCGCGCGGTCCGGCTGATGCAGGCGGCGGCGCGCAGGGAGCTGGCGGCCCGGCGGGCGGAGGTCGTGCGCGCGGTACGGGCCGTTGCCCCGGGCCTGGAGTTCGTGAACGGCGGCGGCACCGGCAGTGTGCAGCACACCGCGGCGGAGTCGGCGGTGACCGAGATCGCGGCGGGTTCCGGGCTGTACGTGCCGAGGCTGTTCGACAACTACACGTCGTTCACGGGCCGTCCGGCCGCGCTCTTCGCGCAGCCGGTGGTGCGCCGGCCGGGCGTGGGCGTGGTGACGGTGCTCGGCGGCGGCTATCCGGCGTCGGGGGCGGCGGGCGCGGACCGGCTGCCGGTCCCGTATCTGCCGGAGGGGCTGCGCTACGACCCGCAGGAGGGCCCCGGGGAGGTCCAGACTCCGCTGCTGGGCGCCCCGGCGGACGATCTGCTGATCGGCGACAAGGTGTGGTTCCGGCACGCCAAGGCCGGTGAGCTGTGCGAACGGTTCGACGAGCTGCGGCTGGTCGAGGGCGATCGGATCACGGCGACCGTGCCGACGTACCGCGGTGAGGGCCGGACGTTCCTCTAGGCCCTCTCAAGGCGCCACGGTGCTGCCCACGCCGCCGCCCGTGGCGTCGCCGACCGGGCGGATGCCCTCGGTGACGGTGTCCATGAGGGAGAGCGGCAGATCGTCCTGGCCGGCGTCGAACGCGAAGCGCACGATGACCGGTGTCTCGCTGCCCACCGCGGAGGGGAAGACGAGCGACTGCACGTATCCCCCGGGGCCCTTGCCCGTGGTCACCCGCCACCGCACCAGGTGCCCGGTGCGCCCGGCCACGGTCACCGGCTTCGACGCCAGCGTCCGGTGGGACCTGATGCCGCCGTGGACAAGGTCTCCGGTGAGGTTCTCTCCGTAGGCGAGGTCCGCGGCCTTCTCGATGTCCTGCTCGGCCAGGGTCTTCATCACCGTGAGATCGGCCCCGCCGGCCGTACGCACCGTGACGGTCCCGTGGTAGCAGAAGCTCCCCGAGTCGCCGGGGCAGGTGTAGGAGTCGACGGTGCGCATCGTGGTGACGTCGTCGAGGGTGCTCTCGGGCTTCTCCCAGCCGTCGGGGATGGGCAGGGTGACCCCGTTGAGCTGGTCGGTCAGCACCGCGGGGTCCTCCTCCGGCCCCCCGGCGGGTGAGGGGGTGGCCGCGCTCGCGCTGTCACTCGCGGTGGGCGGCGGCGCGGCGGTCGGCGCCGTCTCCGGGCTCGTGCCCCCGTCGCCGCCGAGCGTCAGCCGGCCGGTGACGGCCGCGGCGACGACGGCCAGTGCCGCCACGGTGAGCGCGACGGTCCGCCCGGCGCGGCCGGCGGGTGCCGCGGGCGGCCGGGGCACGGACAGCGGCTGGGGGACGGCGGGGGCGCGGGTGTGCGCCGTCCAGGCCGCGCCGTCCCACCAGCGCTCGGTGCCGGGCACGTTCACGTCCGGGTACCAGCCGGGCGGGGTCGCGTTGCTCATGGCACCACTGTAGGGAGAGCGCCCGCAGCGGTGTCGCGTACGGGGGCCGGAGCGCGCCTAGAGCGGTGTCACGTACGCACCCGAGATCCCGCCGTCGACGAGGAAGTCGGTCGCGTTGACGAAGGAGGAGTCGTCGCTCGCCAGGAAGGCGACGGCCGCAGCGATCTCCGTCGCCTCGGCGAACCTCCCGAGGGGGATGTGCACGAGCCTGCGGGCGGCGCGCTCCGGGTCCTTGGCGAACAGTTCCCGGAGCAGTGGGGTGTTGACCGGTCCGGGGCACAGCGCGTTGACCCGGATGCCCTCGCGGGCGAACTGCACCCCGAGTTCGCGGGAGAGGGCGAGGACCCCGCCCTTGGACGCGGTGTAGGAGATCTGGGAGGTGGCCGCGCCCATCCTGGCCACGAAGGAGGCGGTGTTGATGATCGAGCCGCGCCCCTGGCGGCGCATGTAGGGCAGGGCGGCCTTGCAGCAGAGGTAGACGGAGGTGAGGTTGACGTCCTGGACCCGCTTCCAGGCCTCGAGACCGGTCGTGAGGATGGAGTCGTCGTCGGGCGGCGAGATGCCCGCGTTGTTGAAGGCGATGTCGACCGAGCCGTAGGTCTCGTTCGCCGTCGCGAACAGCGCCTCGACCTGGCCGGGGTCGGTGACGTCGACGCGTACGAAGGTGCCTCCGGCCTCCTCCGCGGCGGCCCGGCCCGCGCTCTCGTCGATGTCGCCGCAGACGACGTGCGCCCCCTCCGACGCCAGCCGGCGGGCGGTGGCGAGTCCGATGCCGCTGCCCGCGCCGGTGATGACGGCGGTCCGGCCGGTCAGCCGGCGGCAGATGTTCCCCGTGTCGGTGCTCATGTGTGTCAGGCCTCCGTGCCGATGAAGACGTTCTTGGTTTCGGTGAAGGCCGTGAGGGCGTCGGGCCCCAGTTCACGGCCGAGCCCGGACTGCTTGTAGCCGCCGAAGGGTGTCCAGTAGCGGACGGCGGAGTGGGAGTTGACGGACAGGTTCCCCGCTCTGACCGCCCGGGAGACCCGCAGGGCGCGGCCCACGTCGCGGGTCCAGACCGAGCCGGCGAGCCCGTACTCGGTGGCGTTGGCCAGCCGTACGGCGTCCTCCTCGTCGTCGAAGGGAAGGACCACGGCGACCGGTCCGAAGACCTCCTCGGTGGCGACGGGCGCGTCGGGGGCGATCCCGGTCAGGACGGTCGGCGGGAACCAGAAGCCGGGGCCGGAGGGCGCGCTGCCCCGGATGCCGTCCGCGTCGCCGGGGACGAGCGCGCGGACGCGCTCCAGCTGGGCCCGGGAGATCAGGGGGCCCATCTGTGTCTTCTCGTCCGCGGGGTCCCCCACGACGACGGCGGCGACGGCCGGTACGAGGCGTTCCATGAAGCGTTCGTGGACGGACCGCTGGACGAGGATGCGGGTGCGGGCGCAGCAGTCCTGGCCCGCGTTGTCCAGGAAGGACATGGGCGCGGAGGCCGCGGCGGCCTCGATGTCGGCGTCGGCGAAGACGATGTTGGGGCTCTTGCCGCCGAGTTCGAGGGTGAGCCGCTTCACCCGGTCCGCGCATCGCGCCATGATCTGCTTGCCGACGCGGGCCGATCCGGTGAAGACGATCTTGGCGACACCGGGGTGCTCGACCAGGGCGCTGCCCGTCACGTCCCCGGCGCCGGGCAGCACCTGGAAGAGGTGCTCGGGCAGGCCCGCGTCGAGCGCGATGCGGGCCAGTTGCAGGGCGGTGAGCGGGGTGGTCTCGGCGGGCTTGAGGATGACGGCGTTCCCCGCGGCGAGCGCGGGGGCGGCGCCCCAGGCGGCGACCGGCATCGGGAAGTTCCACGGGACGATCACCCCGACCACGCCGAGCGGTTCGAGGAGGGTGAGGTCGATGCCGCCCGGTACGGGGATCTGGCGTCCCGTCAGGCGCTCCACTCCCCCGGCGGCGTAGTCCAGCAGGTCCCGGACGTTGGCCGCCTCCCATCGCGCGTTGCCCAGGGTGTGGCCCGCCTCGGCGACCTCCAGCAGGGCCAGCCGTTCGGCCTGTTCGTCGACGAGGACGGCGAAGCGGCGCAGCAGCCGGGCGCGGTCGGCGGGTGCGAGGGCGGCCCAGACGCGCTGGGCCGCGGCGGCGCGCGTGACGGCGGCGGAGACCTCGGCCCCGGTGGTGGCGGGGACGGTGGCGACGAGTTGTTCGGTCGCCGGGTTCAGGACGCGGTGCTCGTGGATCACGGGGTGCCTCACAGACGTTCGAAGGAGCGGCGGAGCTCCCAGTCGGTCACCGCGGCGTCGAAGGCCTCCAGTTCGACGCGGGCCATGTTGCGGTAGTGCGCGACGATCTCGTCGCCGAAGGCCGCGCGGGCGATGCCGCTGCTCTCCCAGAGCCCGGCTGCCTCGCGGAGTGTGGTGGGGACCTGGTCGTATCCGGCGGTGTAGGCGTTGCCCTCGCAGGCCTCGGGGAGTTCGAGTGCGTTCTCGATGCCGTGGAGTCCGGCGGCGACGAGGCCGGCGACCGCGAGGTACGGGTTGACGTCGCCGCCGGGCAGCCGGTTCTCGAAGCGCAGGGAGCGCCCGTGTCCGACGACGCGCAGGGCGCAGGTGCGGTTGTCGTGGCCCCAGGCGACGGCGGTCGGGGCGAAGGAGCCGGGCTGGAACCGTTTGTAGGAGTTGATGTTCGGCGCGTACAGCAGGGAGAAGTCGCGCAGGGCGGCGAGCTGGCCCGCGAGGAAGCGGCGCATCAGGGGCGACATGGTGCCGTCCCGGTCCGCCATGACGCTGTCTCCCGCGGTGTCCCTGAGGGAGAGGTGGATGTGGCAGGAGTTGCCCTCGCGCTCGTTGAACTTGGCCATGAAGGTGAGCGCGACGCCTTCCTGGGCGGCGATCTCCTTGGAGCCCGTCTTGTACACGGCGTGCTGGTCGCAGGTGGTGAGGGCCTCGTCGTAGCGGAAGACGATCTCGTGCTGGCCCGGGTTGCACTCGCCCTTGGCGGACTCCACGGTGAGCCCGGCGGCCGCCATCTCGTTGCGGATGCGGCGCAGCAGGGGCTCGATGCGGCCGGTGCCGAGGACGGAGTAGTCGATGTTGTACTGGTTGACCGGGGTGAGTCCGCGGTAGTCGCGGTCCCATGCCTGCTCGTAGGTGTCCTTGAAGACGATGAATTCGAGTTCGGTGCCGACGTGGGCGGTCAGGCCGTGTGCGGCGAGCCTCTCCAGCTGCCGCCGGAGGATCTGGCGGGGCGCGGCGACGACCGGGGTGCCGTCCTCCCAGGCGAGATCGGCCATGACCAGGGCCGTCCCCTCGTGCCAGGGGATTCTGCGCAGGGTGGCGAGGTCGGGGTGCATGGCGAAGTCGCCGTAGCCGTTGGACCAGGAGGACATGGCGAATCCGTCGACGGTGTTCATGTCCGTGTCGACGGCGAGCAGGTAGTTGCAGCCCTCCGTGCCGTGTTCCAGCACCTCGTCGAGGAAGAAGGACGCCGCGAACCGCTTGCCCTGCAACCGGCCCTGCATGTCGGGGAAGGCGAGGACGACGGTGTCGATCTCCCCGCTCCCGACGAGCACGCGCAGCTCCTCGATCTGGAGCGGAGGTGTTCGGTCTGCCACGGGACACTCCTCGTTGGGTCGGTCTAAGGTATGGGAGAAAACCATTGGGGGGAAGGGAATCGGGACGTGGCGGAGGAGAACGGGGAGCACGGGCCGCCGGGCACGCTGCTGCCGGCGCTGCGGCCGGTCCGCGCGGGCAACGGCTTCGAGGAGGCGCTGGAGCAGATCCTCCAGGTGGTCCGGCTCGGCCTGGTGCCCGCGGGCGGACGGCTTCCGGCCGAGCGCGAGCTGGCCGCGCTCCTCGGGATCAGCCGGGTCACCCTGCGCGAGGTGCTGAAGGTGCTCCAGGACCAGGGGCTGGTGGAGTCCAGGCGCGGCCGTTACGGCGGCACGTTCGTGCTGCCCCGCAGCCGCCCGGCCGACGGCGGTGAGCTGCGCCGCCGGGTGGCGGACGCCGGGACCGAGGACCTCCTGCTGTTCCGGGAGGTGCTGGAGACGGGCGCGGCCGGTCTGTGCGCGTCGCGCGGCCTCGACGACGAGGGGGCGGAGCGGCTCCGGGCGGCTCTGGCGGCGACACACGAGGCACCTCTGCCCGAATACCGCAGGCTCGACACCCTCCTCCATCTGACGCTCGCCGAGCTCTCCGGCTCCCCCTCCCTCGCGGCGCGTTACGCGGCCGTCCGGGCGAGCGTCAACGACCTGCTGGACTGCATCCCCCTGCTGGTACGCAATCTGGAGCATTCGCAGCATCAGCACACCGCGCTCGTCGAGGCGGTCCTCGAAGGCGATGAGGAGGCGGCCCGTGCGGTGATGCGGGAGCACTGCGCGGGGACGGCGGCGCTGCTCCGGGGCTTCCTGGCTTGATCCCGCCCTTCCGGATCACTGCTCTTGCGCGTCGGCCCGGTACGAACAAAGGTATGACGCAACACCATTGCACCGGGCCGGTCCGCAGACCGGCCGCCGGAGGGACCGCACCATGCACGAACCGCTCATCGGCGTCACGACCTATCTGGAGCCGGCGGCTCGCTGGGGCGTCTGGGAACTCCCCGCGGCGGTGCTCCCCTCCGCCTATCCGCGGCTGGTCCAGCGCTCCGGCGGCCTGGCCGCGCTGCTCCCGCCGGACGAGGCCGGGCGGGCCGCGGCGGTGGTGGCCAGGCTGGACGGGCTGGTGATCGCGGGCGGCGCGGACGTCGATCCCGGGCTGTACGGCGCGGAGCGCGACTTCAGGACCGGCCCTCCGGCGCACGAACGCGACAGCTGGGAGGTGGCCTTGCTGCGCGCGGCGCGCGAGGCGGGTACCCCGGTCCTCGGGATCTGCCGGGGGATGCAGCTGCTCAACGTCGCGCTGGGCGGGACTCTGACCCAGCATCTGGACGGCCACGCGGGCCCCTTCGGCAAGGCCGGGGTCCTGGGCGAGCACACGGTGGCACCGGTCCCCGGCACGCTGTACGCCTCGCTCGTGCCGGAGGAGGCGTCCGTACCGACGTACCACCACCAGGCCGTGGACCGGCTCGCGCCGGGGCTGGTGGCGTCCGCGCACGCGGCGGACGGCACGGTGGAGGCGGTCGAACTGCCGGGCGACCAGTGGGTGCTGGGCGTGCAGTGGCACCCGGAGATGGGCGACGACCTGCGGATCATGCGAGCCCTGGTGGAGGCGGCCCGCACCCGCGCGGGAGCGGCGCGGCTCGTCGGGGACCGGGCCTGACGGAACCTCCGCGCGGCTCGCGCACACGGCCCGGCCCCCTGCTCCGCGTGCGTCGCGGAGCGGGGGGCCGGGCCGTGTCAGACCGAGTCCGGCGGGAATCCGTGGTGCGCGCCGCCGGGTACGAGCACCCGCCAGGCCTCCACGGCGCCGGAGCAGTCGGGGAGGACCGAGAGCCGGAAGGCGGGCGCCCAGGTCACGGTGAACTCCCCGGCCTCGCCGACGGTCACGGTGTCCACGGTGGGGCGCAGTTGCCCGAGCACCCCGTCGAGCGTTGCCGCCCGGGCGTCGTACACCGTGCGGAACTCGTCGAAGGCGGTGGCTCCCGCTCCCTTCTGCGCATATCTCATGTCGGCGGACCCGAGGAGGGTCTTTCCCTCGTGCGTGATCCGGAAGGGGCACTGCACATGGAGCATGACCTTCTCGCCCGCTGAGCCGGCGAACTCGATCACGCCCATGTCCGCGGCCCTGCCGACGGACCGGACCGCAGCGCCCTCCAGGAGCGCGGTGAGCGGGCCGGCCGGTGTCTCAGCGGCCACGGGCAACCCCCTGCTTCCTCGATGATGTGTCTGCGCCGGGTGCGGCCCGCCTCGCAGTCACGGCCTCCCCGGCCCCGGGCCGCGCGCTGCCTCATGAGGTGCCGGCCCCGCCTTCCCCGCCCTGGGCCGCCTGGTCGAGCCACTCGTCGAAACTCTCGACCAGGGACGCGGTGACCGCGGTCGGCGTGGCCGAGACCAAGGCGTCCCGGATCACCTCGGCCGTCTCCCTGTCCAGGTGGAGGGTGAGCCAGAGCTTCGGATCCACCAGCGTCGGCACGATCCCCGCGACGGACCGCCGGACCAGACCGGCCAGCTCGACGGCGCGGCGCTCGTCGAGCCCCGGCATGTCGATGCTCCAGTAGGGGAAGTCCGCCCCCGCCTTCTCGTCGTCCATCGGCATCCCGTCGCCGTCAGGAGAGCGTCCGTCGTCGCTGTGCGCGTGGTCTTCCGGCGATGCGACTGCCAAGTGACCGTAGGGACGGCGGATGAACGCGTCCACCTGCGCAGATGGGTACATTCGACCGACATCCACACACCGATCGCACAAGCGGAAGTGATCTTCGTCTCATGGAAATCCGGCCGGGGGCAACAGTCCTGACGTGGGGTCAACCGGAGGTGTCCGGCACATGAACCGGCGTCCGGAGAGCGGCCGCCGGCCCCGGGGCCCCGCGCACTCAGCCCCGCGCCGGGCCCGAGGGATGCGCGGTCAGGGAGAGCAGATCGCGGGCCGGGCCGGCCGGGCGGTGGCCGGCGGGCCAGACCGCGCGCAGCTGGCGGCGCAGCCGGACGCCCGCGACGGGGACCTCGACCAGGCGCCTGGCCGACAGTTCCTCGTCCAGGGCCAGTTCGCTCAGCACGCAGGGCCCGGCACCGCTCTCCGCCGCCCCCTTGACCGCGGTCGTGGAGGAGAGTTCGAGCAGCGGGCTCGCGAGACCACCGTGCACGGCGAGTGCGGCGTCCAGGACCTGGCGGGTGCCCGAGCCCCGTTCGCGCAGGATCAGGGGGGCCGCCGCGAGTTCCCGTGGGGTCAGTTGCGTACGCCGGCGGGCCCAGGGGTGGGACGGGGCGACCACGACGACGAGCCGGTCGTGCGCGATGACGGTGCCGTCGAGCCCTTCCGGTACGGAGAGGCCCTCGACGAAGCCGAGGTCGGCCTCACCGGCGAGCAGCCGCTGCGCGACGGCGGCGGAGTTCCCGGCGAGCAGCGAGACCGCCGTGTCCGGGCGGCCCGCGCGCAGGGCGATCAGCCAGCCGGGCATCAGGTACTCCGCGATCGTCATGCTGGCCGCGACCCGCAGCCGGGAGTCCCGCCGGTCGCGGAGCGCCTGCGCTCCCGCGTCGAAGGCCTCGGCGGCCTCGACGACCCGCCGCGCCCAGTCGGTGACCAGGGCCCCGGCGTCGGTCAGCCGGGAGCCGCGCGGCGAGCGGTCCAGGAGCGCCACACCGAGCTGCCGCTCCATCGACCGGATGCGGCTGGAGGCCGCGGGCTGGGTGATGCCGACCTCCCGTGCCGCCCGGCCCAGGCTCCCGTGCCGCGCGACGGCGAGGAGCAGCACCATGGCTCCCAGGTCGGGGACCCGGTGGGGCAGGGCGGCGGGCAGAGGCTCCGGGCTGGTCATAACCCCAGCCTATGGCCCCATAGCCGCGTGCTCCCTGGTGGGCCGGGGGCCGCCCGCAGAGAATCGTGGCATGGCCATCTTTCCGCATACCAAGACCGGGACCCCCGCCCTCCGGCCCGCCGCCGTACGGCTCCCCTCGCTCCGGCATCTGGGCCCGAACTGGTACGCGACCGTCATGGGCACCGCCATCGTGGCCACCGCGGGCGTCGCGCTGCCCGTGGACGTGCCGGGCCTGCGCGCGGTCTGCGCCGGGGTGTGGGCGCTGTCCGCCGTCCTGCTGGTCACCGTCCTCGTGGCCCGTGCCGGGCACTGGATCGCCCACCGGGACCAGGCCCGCGCGCACCTCCTCGACCCGGCCGTCGCCCCCTTCCACGGCTGCCTGTCCATGGCGCTCCTCGCCGTCGGCGCGGGCACGCTGGTGGTGGGCCGGGACCTCGTCGGGCGCTCGGCGGCCGTCGCCGTGGACGCGGTGCTGTTCACGGCGGGCACGGTGGCGGGGCTCGCGGCGGCCGTGGTGATCCCGTATCTGATGGTCGTACGCCACCGTCCCGCGGCCGGTACCGCGTCACCGGTCTGGCTGCTGCCCCTGGTGGCCCCGATGGTGTCCGCCGCCGTCGGGCCGCTGCTGGTGCCCGAGCTGCCGCCCGGCCAGGCACGCGAGGCGCTCCTGCTGGCCTGCTACGCGATGTTCGGGCTGTCCATCCTGGCGACCCTGGTGATCGTGCCCCTGGTCTTCGCGCGGCTGGTGCACGAGGGCCCGCTGCCGCTCGCGGCGACCCCGACGCTGTTCCTGGTGCTCGGACCGCTGGGCCAGTCCACGACCGCGGTGAACCAGCTGGCCGATGTGGCGCCGGGCGCGATCGCTGCGCCGTACGCCTCGGCCTTCGGTGCCTTCGCCGTGCTGTACGGGGTGCCGGTGATGGGCTTCGCCCTGCTCTGGCTGGCGCTGTCCGGCGCGATGGTGGTGCGCGCGGTCCGGCGCGGCATGGGGTTCACGATGACCTGGTGGGGGTTCACCTTCCCGGTCGGCACGTGCGTCACGGGCGCGGCGGGACTGGCCCGGCACACCGGACTGGACGCGTTCACCTGGCTGGCGGTGGGGCTCTACGCGCTGCTGGTGACCGCCTGGGCGGTCGCGGGCGTACGGACGCTGGGCGGGCTGTTCAGCGGAGCGCTGCTGGCGGCGCCCAGGCCGCTGCGCCCGGCGGCGGTCCGCGCCACATGATCCGTGCCGCGCGGTGAGCGCCGCCGGCGGGGTCAGCGGCGCGAGTCGTAGGTCGCGTCGATGTGCTCGGCGACCGAGACCACCAGCAGCCGGGTGCCCGGGACGGTCGCCCGCCACCGGTGCCGTACCCCGCCGGACAGGAAGAGGGTGTCGCCCCGGCCGAGCCGATGGGCCTGCCCCTCCGCCTCGACCTCGACGGCGCCCTCCACGACGTACATCACCTCGTCGTTGCGGTGCTGGAACTCCTGCCCGAGGTCCGTCTCCCCGACGAACTCCAGCGCGCTGAGCTGGTGGCGGCCCCGCACGAGCCGGCGCACACCGTCCTCGTCGTCCGCCCGCACGACGTCCACGGCGCGCGCCGAGTCCGCCGCGGCCCTCAGCCGCTCGGTCGTGGTCTCCAGCGCCTCCGCCACCCGGTCCAGGGACCGGGGGCTGGGTCTCGCCCGTTCGTTCTCGATCTGGCTGAGGAACGGTACGGACAGACCGCTGCGCCCGGCCACCGCGGCCAGGGTGAGTCCGAGGGTCCTGCGGCGTCGGCGAACCGCGGCACCCACTCGAAGGGCTTCCTTGTCGTCCATGTCCGGCTCCCTCCCCGGATCGCCATCCTCCCGGTTGCCAGCACCCTACGCATGTCGTCGGCGGGATGGAGCGGAAGTGGAGGGACGGAGAACCTTCGGGGACTCCCTTCGACCAGCCTGAAGGGGGCGGCCCCGGTTCGCTACCGGGGCCGCCCCCTTCATGGGACGAGCAGCTGGACCCGCCTCCGACGGGCTCGTGGATCAGCGCCACGAGGCGGGTGGATCAGCTGCCGCGAAACGCCTGGATCAGCTGCCGCGAGACGCGTGGATCAGCTGCCGCGAAACGCCTGGATCAGCTGCCGCGAGACGCGTGGATCAGCTGCCGACGGGCGTCAGCTTCTCCGCCACGTCCGGGTTGGCGTCCATCCAGCGGCGGGCGGACTCCTTCTCCTTGCCCGCGCCGCCCTTCTGGATCTCCACCTCCAGCGAGGCCAGCTGCGCCTCGCTGAGCTTGAAGTCCTTCAGCCAGCCGGTCAGCTCCGGGAAGTCCTTGGCGAAGTCCTTCTTGGCGACCGTGTGGATCTGCTCGCCGTCGCCCCAGGCACCCTTCGGGTCCTCGAGCTTCTTCAGGTCGTGCTTGCCGTAGGCCCAGTGCGGCGACCACAGGGTCACCACGACCGGCTCCTTCTTCTTGATCGACCGGTTCAGCTCGGCCAGCATCGACGAGGTGCTGGAGGAGACCACCTCGTACTCACCTTCGAGGCCGTACTCCTTGAGCACCTTCTTGTTGAGGGTGCCCATCATCCCGGCGCTCGACTCGATGCCGATGATCTTGCCGTTGAACTTCTTGCCCTGACCCTTGAGGTCCGCGAGCGAGTCGATGCCCTTCACGTACGAGGGAACCGTCAGCTCCAGCGAGGTCGGGCCGTACCAGGAACCGAGATCGGTGAGGTTGTCCTTGTACCGGTCCCAGTAGTCCTTGTGCGTCGTCGGCAGCCAGGAGTCGAACTGGACGTCGAGCTGGCCTTGCGCGAGACCCGTGTAGAGCGGGCCCGGGTCGAGCTGCTTGACCGTGGTCTTGTACCCCCGGTCCTCCAGCATGTTCTGCCACAGGTAAGTGGAGGCGATGGCCTCGTCCCAGGGGAAGTACCCCATGTTGACGGTCTTGCCCGCGTCCTTGCCCTGCTGCGAGCTGCCACCGCCCGGCACGGGGGCCAGCTTGTCGACCAGGCCCGGGTTCTTCTTCAGCCAGCTGCGGACGCCGTCCTGCTCCTTGCCCTGGCCGGCGTTCTGGATCTCGTTCTCGAGGCTGGTGAGCTGCTTCTCGGTGAGCTTGAAGTCCTTGAGCCACTTGGCGACGGCGGGCGCCTTCTCCGCGAAGCCCTTGTGCGCGACGGTGTGGACCTCTTCGCCCTTGCCCCAGGCACCCTTCGGGTCCGCGAGCTTCTTCAGGTCGTGCTTGCCGTAGGCCCAGTGCGGCGACCACAGGGTCACCACGACGGGCTCCTTCTTCTTGATGGAGGCGTTGAGCTCGGCCAGCATCGAGGAGGTGCTGGAGGAGACGACCTCGTACTCGCCCTCCAGGCCGTACTCCTTGAGCACCTTCTTGTTGAGGGTGCCCATCATCCCGGCACTGGCCTCGATGCCGATGATCTTGCCGTTGAACTTCTTGCCCTGGCCCTTGAGGTCCGCGAGGGAGTCGATGCCCTTCACGTACGAGGGAACCGTCAGCTCCAGCGAGGTCGGGCCGTACCAGGAACCGAGATCGTCCAGCTGGTCGCTGTACTTGTCCCAGTAGTCCTTGTGCGTCGTCGGCAGCCAGGAGTCCGTCTGGAAGTCGATGTCGCCGCGGGCCACACCGGAGTAGAGCGGGCCGGCGTCGAGCTGGGTGATGCCGGTCTCGTAGCCGCGCTGCTCCAGGATCTCCTTCCACAGGAACGTGGAGGCGATGCCCTCGTCCCAGGGGATGTAGCCCATGTTGATCTTCTGGCCCTTGCCGACGTCCGAGGCGTCGGCCTGCGCGCCCTTCGAGTCGGAGGACCCGGCGATGTTGAGGCCGCCCGCGACGAGCGCCAGGACGATGACACCGGTCATCGCGACGGCCGTTCCGGGCTTGTAGTGGGCGAACTTGAGCCGGCGGGCACCCGCCGCGGCCTTGGCGGCGGCGCGGCGGCCGAGCGGGGAGACCCGCTCGTTGAGCGCTCCGGTCATCCGGTCCAGGTACATGGCGAGGATGACGACGGCGATCCCGCTCTCGGCGGCGAGGCCGACCTGGAGCTGGGTGATCGCGGCGTAGACCTTCTCACCGAGGCCGCCGGCACCGGCCATGCCGCCGATGACGACCATCGACAGGGCCAGCATGATGACCTGGTTGATTCCGGCCATGATCGTCGGCAGGGCCAGCGGCAGCTGCACCCGGGTGAGGGTGTGCTTGGGCGTGGTGCCGAAGGCCTCGGCCGCCTCGACCAGCTCGCCGTCGACCTGGCGGATGCCGAGCTCGGTCATCCGGACGCCGGGCGGCATCGCGAAGACGATCGTGGCGATGACGCCGGGGGTGACGCCGACGCCGAAGAACATGACGCCGGGGATCAGGTAGACGAAGGCGGGCATCGTCTGCATGACGTCCAGGACGGGCCGCAGCGCGGCGCTGACCCGGTTGTTGCGCGCCGCCCAGATGCCCATGGGCACCGCGATCACGATGGTGATGACGGCGGCCACGACGACCAGCGAGAGCGTGGCCATCGCCTCGTCCCAGAGGGCGAGGGAGTCGATGAGCGCGAAGCCCACGAAGGTGAGCACGGCGGGGATCACACCGCGCAGCCAGAAGGCGATGACGGCGAAGATTCCGGCCATCAGGAGCGGTTCACCACCGCTGAGCACGGCGTTGACGCCGTCGTACATACCGCCGAGGACGGTCTTGATGAAGTCGAAGATCCAGGTCAGGTTCGACTGGAGCCAGTCGACCGCGTCCTCGACCCAGCTGCCGAAGGAGAGCCTAGGCACCGGCGATCACCTTCTCGGCCTCGTCCCGGGGAGCGGGCACCGGGGTGTCGGCCTGGGCCTCCACCTGCGGTTCCTCGCCGAGCGCGGCGAGCAGGCTCTCGCGCTGCACGAGGCCGATGACACCGCCGTCCTCGTCGGTGACGGCGACGGCCGCACCGCTGGTGGAGCAGGGGGCGAAGAGCTCGGCTATGGGAGTCTCCGAGGTCACCGTCGCGGGAGCCTCGGCCAGCAGGTCCTCGTGGGCGCGGCCCGCTGCGGGCACCTCCATGATGGAACCGGCCGTGAGCACCCTGGAGCGGTCGACGTCCTGGATGAACGAGGCGACGTAGTCGTTGGAGGGCCGCACGAGGATGTCCTCGGCGGTGCCCTGCTGGACGATCTCGCCGTCACGCATGACGGCGATACGGTCGCCGAGGCGCATGGCCTCGTTGAGGTCGTGGGTGATGAAGACGATGGTCTTCTTCAGGCGCTTCTGGAGTTCGAGGAGCTGGTCCTGCATGTCGCGGCGGATCAGCGGGTCGAGCGCGCTGAAGGACTCGTCCATGAGGAGCAGGTCGGCGTCGGTGGCGAGCGCGCGGGCGAGGCCCACTCGCTGCTGCATACCGCCGGACAGCTCGTCGGGCCAGGACTTCTCCCAGCCGGCGAGGCCGGTGAGCTCCAGCGCCTGGGCGGCGCGTTCCTCACGCTCGGCACGCGGTACGCCCTGGACCTCCAGGCCGTACGCGGCGTTCTCCAGGACGCTCCTGTGGGGAAAGAGCGCGAAGTGCTGGAAGACCATGCTGATCTTGGTGGAGCGGACGCTGCGCAGCTCCCGGGGGCTCAGGGCGGTCAGGTCCTGGCCGTCGAAGAGCACCCGCCCGGCGGTGGGCTCCAGCAGGCCGTTGAGCATCCGCAGCAGGGTGGACTTCCCGGATCCCGAGAGCCCCATGACGACGAAGATCTGGCCCGGCTCCACGGTGAACGAGGCGTCGATCACCGCTGCGGTCGTTCCGTCGGCGCGCAGCTCGTCGCGGTGGGTACCGCCTTCGAGCCTCTGCACGGCTTGATCGGGTCGTCTGCCGAACACCTTGTACAGGTGTTCCGCTTGCAGCCTTGACACATACACCTCACGCGTTGAACCGAAACGGTCTGCCGCCCCCGCAGCAGACCGTGGAGCGGTGCGGATTCGGCCCGCAGAGCACGCGCACTTGTTGAAAAATGGACGTGGTCCGCTCCGGTGGCGCGCCTGCCCCCACTTACGCGACCCAAACACTTGTGTGATCCAGCTCACCCGAAAGAAAGCGGCATCACGGGAACCGCGCGCCTCTCCCGCACCAGCGGGCCGACTGTCACAGGGGTGCGGCATCATCGGGGTGTGACGCGACGCCTGATGCTCCTCGACACCGCCTCCCTCTACTTCCGCGCCTATTTCGGCGTCCCGGACTCGGTGCGCGCACCGGACGGCACCCCGGTCAACGCCGTGCGCGGTCTGCTTGACTTCATCGCCAGGCTGGTGCAGGACCACCGGCCGGACGACCTGGTGGCCTGTATGGACGCGGACTGGCGTCCGCACTGGCGGGTCGAGCTGATCCCGACGTACAAGGCGCACCGCGTGGCGGCCGAGACCCCCGTCGGCGTGCCCGACGAGGAGGAGACCCCGGACACCCTCTCCCCCCAGGTCCCCGTCATCGAGGCGGTGCTCGACGCCCTGGGCATCGCCCGGGTGGGCGTCTCGCCGTACGAGGCGGACGACGTGATCGGCACGCTGGCCCGGCGGGCCGGCGGCCCCGTGGACATCGTGACCGGGGACCGGGACCTCTACCAGCTGGTCGACGACGCCCGGGGAGTGCGCGTGCTCTACCCCCTGAAGGGCGTGGGGTCGCTCCAGCTGACCGACGAGGCCTGGCTGCGCGAGAAGTACGGCGTGGACGGCGCCGGATACGTCGATCTGGCCCTGCTCCGCGGCGACCCGAGCGACGGCCTGCCGGGCGTCCCCGGGATCGGCGAGAAGACGGCGGCGAAGCTGCTGGACGCCTTCGGCGACCTGGCCGGGATCATGGCCGCGGTGGACGACCCGGCCGCCAGGCTCACCCCGTCCCAGCGCAAGCGGCTGGACGAGGCGCGGGAGTACGTGGCCGTGGCCCCCAAGGTGGTCCGCGTCGCGGACGACGTGCCCCTGCCCCCGTTCGATCCCGCGCTCCCGCGTGAACCGCGCGACCCGGCGGCCCTGGAGGCACTCGCCACCCGGTGGGGCCTGGGAGGAGCGCTGCAGCGACTGCTTCTCACGCTCCAGGCCTGAAGGTGCTAGCTTAGGTAAGCCTAAGTACTCAGTACCTCATACAGGTCAGAAGAGCTGGTCCAGAGCAGGGAGAACCTCGTGGCAGAGCGGCCGCAACGCCGGGCACCGAAGGCGCAGGGGGCGCAGGTTCTGCGCACCGAGCAGATCACTCCGCACATGGTGCGTGTGGTCCTCGGTGGCGACGGCCTGGCCGATTTCACCCTCGCCGGCTACACCGACCACTACGTCAAGCTGTGCTTCGCCCCCGAGGGTGCGGACTACGCCCACCCCTTCGACATGGCCGCCATCCGCGAGGAGTACCCCCGCGAGCTGTGGCCCACCACCCGTACGTACACGGTGCGCTCGTGGGACGCGGGCAGCCGCGAGCTCGCGATCGACTTCGTGGTGCACGGCGACGAGGGCCTCGCGGGCCCCTGGGCGGCACGGGCGACCCCCGGCGACCAGGTGACCTTCCTGGGCCCCGGCGGGGGTTACGCGCCGGAGGCCTCGGCCGACTGGCACCTGCTGGTGGGCGACGAGAGCGCCCTTCCCGCGATCGCCGCCTCGCTGGAGCAGATGCCGCAGGACGCGCTGGTGCACGCCTTCATCGAGGTGCCGGACGCCTCCGAGGAGCAGAAGCTCGTGGCGCCCGACGGCGTCTCGGTAACCTGGCTGCACCGCGGGGACCGCCCGGTGGGCGAGTCCCTGATCGCGGCGGTGAGCGGGCTGGACTTCCCCGAGGGCGAGGTGCAGGCCTTCGTGCACGGCGAGGCGGGATTCGTCAAGGAGATCCGGCGTCATCTGCGTCTGGAGCGCGGCATCCCGCTCCAGCAGCTGTCGATCTCGGGCTACTGGCGCCTCGGCCAGAACGACGACGCCTGGCGCGCGGTGAAGCGCGAGTGGAACGAGCAGGTGGAGCGCGAGCAGGAGAGCGCCGGCTGAGGGCCGTCCCTGAGCACCCCGGAGCCCGGTCACCGTCCTGAACGGTGACCGGGCTCCGCCGTGTCGCCCCACCGCCCGGCCCGCCTCAGGGCCGCCCGGCCCCTCCGCCGCGCCCGCCTCAGGGCCGCCCCACCCCCTCAGCCAGGCCCGTCTCCCCGTACGCACGGGCGGAGGCCTCGACATGGGCGAGCCGCCGCAGGGCACCGAACATGGCCTCGCCGAGCACCGTGCCGACGACGACGCTCTCCACCAGGTCCTCGCGGGCCACCCGCCGCCGGACGTAGTCGAGATCGGCGTGGGCGACGGGCTCCGCCGCGTCCGCGTAGACATCGAGCAGCTCGGCGAATCCGCCGTGGCCCGCCCTGTGCAGCGCGGCCAGCACACCCGCCAGGGACCGGGCCGCCGGGTTGTCCTCGCTCACCCTCCAGCCGCGCCGCGCCAGCAGCGCGGCCACCTCCTCGCGCGCCTCGGCCGACCCGGGCTCCTCGGCCGACCCGGGCTCCGCGGCCTCCGCGGAGGTGATGCGGTTGGCCGCCACTCCGAGCACCTCGTGCACCGGCTGCCCGGGGTCGTCGATCGACGTCAGGACCTCCGCGATGGCGGACAGGGGCAGCCCCCCGACGTCCAGGAGGGCCCTGATCAGCCTCAGCCTGCGCTCGTGCCCCTCGCCGTACCGCGCCTGGTTCGGGCTGGTCAGCTCGCCCGCGGGCAGCAGCCCCTCCCGTACGTAGAACTTGATCGTCGGTACCGGGACCCCGGACCGCCGGCTCAATTCACCGATGCGCACTGTGCGTTCACCTTTCAGAAGCTTGCCAGGCCGACCTCCATCATAGATAGTTCCCCTATCGGATAGCAGACAGTGCTGCTATCTATTTTTCTCTGGGGGTCCTCATGCAGTCCTGGCGCACATGGCACCGGCCGTTAGTCCTCTTCGCCGCCGCGATGGCCGTGATGGCCGTCGTCGCCGCGGTGGGGATCCTGGTGGACGAACGGGTCCTGGCGGGCTCGGCGATCTGGGCCAAGCCGTTCAAGTTCGCCGTCTCCTTCGTGGCGTACGCCCTGGCCCTGGCGTGGATGCTGACGCTCCTGACCCGGGGCAGGCGCGTCGGGTGGTGGGCGGGCACCGTTGTCGCCCTCGCGTGCGCGGGGGAGATGGCGGTCATCACCGGCCAGGTGATCAGGGGCAGGCGGAGCCACTTCAACCAGGCGACCCCGCTCGACTCGATGCTCTACGACGTCATGGCCGTCACCGTCGTGATCCTCTGGGCGGGCACCCTCGTCATCGCGGTCCTGCTGCTCCGGGCAAGGATCGCAGACCGCGCCTCCGCCTGGGCCGTACGGTCCGGGGTGCTGATCGCCCTCGTGGGTGCCGCGTTCGGTTTCCTCATGACCCGGCCCTCCGCCGGACAGCGGGCGGCGGGCGGTCTCGACACCGCCGACGTGGTCGGCGCCCACGCGGTCGGCGTGCCGGACGGCGGACCCTCGATGGCCCTGACGGGCTGGTCGACGACGGGCGGCGACCTGCGCGTCCCGCACTTCGTGGGCATGCACGCCCTGCAACTGCTCCCGCTGTTCCTGCTCGCGCTGATGTCTCTCGCGCCCCGGGTCACCCGGCTGCGCGACCCCCGTGTGCGTCTGCGTCTGGTGCTCGTCGCCTCCGGCGCGTACGCCGCGGTCGTGGCCCTGGTGACCTGGCAGGCGCTGCGCGGTCAGCCGCTGGTCCACCCCGACGGGGCGACGCTCGCCGCCGCGGGGCTGATCGCCGCCGCCACGGCCGCCGGAGCCCTCGGCGCGCTGCGGCGTGACGGCTCCGCCCCGCCGGCCGGTGCGCAGGACAAGGAGCTCGTGTCATGACCGGAGCCCTCTTCGAGTTCACGTTCATGACGGTCGCCCCGTTCTGGCTGCTCATGATCTTCGCGCCGCACCGGCCCCTGACCGCCCGCGTGGCCGCCTCCCCGCTGACCGTCCTTCCGGTGCTGACTCTCTGGGCCGTGATGGCCGTCCCGGTGTTCCCCGAACTGTGGGCGGCGGTGAGCAGCCCCGACATCGACACCTTCCGCGAGCTCACGGCGTCGGCGAACGGCGCCGGGGGGGTCTGGGCACAGATCATCGCGTGGGATCTGCTGCTCGGGCAGTGGATCTTCCTGGAGTCGCGCCGACGGGGGGTGCGCCCGCTCGTCATGGGCCCCGTGCTGGTGCTGACGGTCCTTCTCTCACCGATCGGCCTGGTGGTCTTCCTCGTCGTCCGCGCGGCCCTGGGGTCCCGGACCGGGCCGACGCGGGCCCCGGCAGGGGCCGGTCCCGCGAATCCATAGCCTGTTCGACCAATCCGGAGAGGCGCCGGCTCCGAATCAGTCAGGAAACCGATGCGTGCTCCGGGAGGATCGTCCGCGTGAGAGAAGCCGTACACATCAGTGGGGTCCCCTCGCCGGGCCCCCGCCTGGACGATTTGCTCGTCCAGGTCGCCCGTGGCGACCAGGACGCCTTCACCCAGGTGTACGACCAGGTCAGCGGGCCGGTCCTCGGTCTGGTGCGGAGCGTGCTCCGGGACCCGGCCCAGTCGGAGGAGGTGGCCCAGGAGGTCCTGGTCGAGATGTGGCGCACCGCCGCCCGCTACCAGCCGTCCCGGGGCAGCGCCATGAACTGGGTGCTGACGCTCGCGCACCGCCGCGCGGTGGACCGCGTCCGCTCGGCCGCGGCCGCGGCCGCGCGGGAGCACAGGGCCGCGCTGCTGGACCGCACCCCGGACTTCGACGAGGTGTCCGAGCAGGTCGAGTCCCGGCTGGAGAGGGAGCAGGTCCGGCGCTGTCTGCGGACCCTCTCCGAGCTCCAGCGGGAGTCGGTGACGCTGGCGTACTACCGCGGACTGACGTATCGCGAGGTCGGCGAGCTGCTGTCCGTACCGCTGGGAACGATCAAGACACGACTGCGCGACGGACTGATCCGGCTGCGCGACTGCCTGGGGGTGAGCGCATGAGCACGGCCGAGCTGCACACGCTGACCGGGGCCTACGCCCTGCACGCTCTGCCCGAGGACGAGCGCGTCGAGTTCGAACGGCATCTGGGCGCCTGCGAGGCGTGTGCCCAGGAGGTGCGCGAGCTGTCGGCCACCGCCGCCCGGCTCGGGCTCGCAGTCTCCGCCGCCCCGCCGCCCGCGCTGCGGGAGCGGGTGCTGCGGGACATCGCGACCGTACGGCAGGAGCCGCCGCCGCATGCCGGGAGCCCGCGCGCCGGGTCCCCCTCCGGGCGGGCCGGCCGCTGGTCGACGTACGCGCTCGCGGCCTGCGTCGCCGCCGCTGCCGCGTTCGGCGGGGTCGCCGTGTGGCAGAACCAGGTCGCTCAGGACGCCCGGCAGGAGACCGACCGGGCCCAGCGGCACAACGAACAGGTGGCGCGGGTGCTCACCGCGCCGGACGCGACGACCACCGCCGCGGATCTCGGGAACGGCGCCCGGGGCACCGTGGTCGTCTCGAAGAGCGTGAACCGGGCGGTGTTCCTCGCCTCGGACATGGCGCCGCCGCCCGGCGGCAAGGTGTACCAGCTGTGGTTCGACGACGCCGGCGGCATGCGGTCGGCCGGGCTGATGAATCCGTCCGCGACGGACGACGCGGTCCTGCTGGACGGGCCCGTGGACCGGGCCTCCGGCATGGGCATCACCGTCGAGCCGACGGGCGGGTCCGATCAGCCGACCTCCGCGCCGGTGGCGCTGATGGAGTTCCGGGACGCCTGAGCAGTCGTCACGCGGGTGTGCCCCCGGCCCGATTGCGAGGCCGGGGGCACACCCCTGTCCGGTGGTTCAGCCCCGGCGGAGCGTCCCCGGGGGCAGCGGGAGGAAGCCGCTGGTGCGGGCGGCGTACTCGGCGTATCCCGGCCGTCCCTCCATGTGCCGCTCCAGCAGGGCCTTGCCGCTGCCCTTGGTCAGCAGGAGGCTCATCACCACGGGCGACACGAGGGTGGTGGCCGCGACCGCGGGGTCGCCGCAGACGACGAGGAAGAGCCCCCACCAGACGCAGAAGTCGCCGAAGTAGTTCGGGTGCCGGGTCCAGGACCACAGCCCCCGGTCCATGATCCGGCCCCTGTTCGCCGGGTCGCGCTTGAAGCGGGCGAGCTGCGCGTCGCCCACCCCCTCGAAGACGAGCCCCACGGCCCACAGCGCCGCCCCCGCCCAGGCCCACGCGTCGAGCGGCCCCGGAAGGTAGTACCCGGCCTGTACCGGCAGGGAGACGAGCCAGACCAGCGCGCCCTGGAGCAGATAGACCTTCCGCAGGGCGTACAGCGCGGGACGGCCCGGCGCCTTGGCCAGCATGGCCTCGTAGCGCGGGTCCTCCCCGTGGCCCCGGCCCCGCCGTCCGATGTGCACGGCGAGGCGCCCGCCCCACACCACGGTCAGCACGGTCACCAGGAGCCGGCGCGCGTCGTCGCCGTCACCGGCCGACATGGCGTACGAGACGAGGGCGACGGCCGCGAAGCCGAGGCCCCACGCGACGTCCACGATCCTGTGCATCCCCTTGCGCAGGGCGGTCAGGAACGTCACGAGCATGACGGCGAGGGCCGCGCCCCCCGCAGCCGCCAGGTTCGTGGCGAACTCCTGCCAGGCGAAGCCGTTCACCGGCCGGCCCCCGTGCGCGGCCCGGCGGCGTCCTGGGCACGGCCGCCCCGTCCGGCCGGCCGGCCGAGGCCCTCGTACCAGCCGTGGCGGGTGAGGGGCATGCCCGCCGAGCCCTCGGCGCCGGGCCGGACCGAGAGGATCTGGTCCACGCCCATGCGCCGCTCCTCGAAGGCGAGGGCGCCGCCCACCAGGTAGAGGCGCCACACCCGGGCGGTCTCCTCACCGACGAGGGCCGTGAACTGGGGCCAGCGCTCCTCCAGCGTGCGGTGCCACGCCTCGACGGTCAGCACGTAGTGCTCGCGCATCGATTCCACGTCACGGACCTCCAGCCCCGCCCCTTCGAGGAGCCCGACCGTCTCACCGAGCGGGCGCATGTGCATGTCCGGGGCGATGTACGACTCGATGAAGGCCCCTCCCCCGGGGGCGGTGGAGCCCCGGGACATCTGCTGGACCAGGGCGCGGCCCCCCGGCCGGAGCACGGAGTGGAGCAGCGCGGTGAAGGCCGGGTACTCGGCGTCCCCGACGTGCTCCCCCATCTCCACGGTGGACACGGCGTCGTATCCGCCCCGGAAGTCGGGCAGGCCGGGGACGTCGCGGTAGTCGCGGCAGTGCACCTCGACGAGGTCCTCCAGGCCGCGTTCCGCCACCTGTCCGCGTACGTACGCCGCCTGCTCCCTGGCCAGGGTGACCGCCGTGACGCGGACCCCGTGCCTGCCCGCCGCGTGGAGGGTCAGGGACCCCCAGCCGCAGCCGATGTCGAGGAGCCGGGCGCCGGGCCGCAGCCCGAGCTTGCGGCAGATCAGCTCCAGCTTGTCGCGCTGGGCGTCGGCCGGTCCGTACTCCGGGCCGGTGCCGGTCCAGTAGCCGCACGAGTAGGCCATGGTCTCGTCGAGCAGCAGGGAGTAGAAGGCGTTCGACAGGTCGTAGTGGTGGCTGATGGCCGCCCGGTCGCGGGCCTTGCTGTGCAGGGCGCCGCTGAGCCCCGCCCGGGCGGCAGGAACCGGCGGGCGGGGGCCGACCGCGCCGAGGCGCAGTGCGGTCCCGGCCGCCCGCAGGCGGTCGGCGACGCGGGGACGGGGAAGGCCGAGGCCCTGTTCCCGTGACGCGCGGCGCATGGCGCGCAGGCCATCGCCGAGGTCGTCGGCGATGTCGATGTCACCGGTGATGTAGGCCTCGGCGAGGCCGAGTTCGCCCGGCTGCCACAGGAGCCTGCGCAGCGCGCGGCGGGAGCGTACATGCACCGTGGGGGCGTCCTCGGGGCCGGTCTCGCTACCGTCCCACATCCTGATCCTGACCGGCGGCGGACCGCCGAGGAACTGCTCGACGACCGGCGCGATCCGCTGCGCCGCTCCGGCGCGCGGGGTGTCGGCAAAGGTGTTCACGCGGTGTCCTCACGGGTCAGGAGAATCTGCTGCACATCGAGGTAGCCGGACCGGAATCCGGCCTCGGAGTAGGCGAGGTAGAAGGTCCACATCCGGCGGAAGGTCGCGTCGAAGCCGAGCGCGTCGACCTGGGCGGCCCGCTCCTCGAAGCGCTCCCGCCAGAGCCTCAGGGTCTCGGCGTAGTGCGTGCCGAAGGTGGTGCGCTGTCTCGTCCGCAGGCCGGTGTGGGCGGTGGTGACGCGTTCGACGGCCTCGGTGGAGGGGAGCAGCCCGCCGGGGAAGATGTACTTCTGGATCCAGGTGTAGGTGCTGCGGCTGGCGAGCATCCGGTCGTCCGGCATGGTGATGGCCTGGAGCGCGATGCGCCCGCCGGGGGCGAGGCAGCGCTCCAGTGTCCGGAAGTACACCGGCCAGAACTCCTCGCCGACGGCCTCGATCATCTCGACGCTGACGATCGCGTCGTACTCCCCCGTGGCGTCCCGGTAGTCGCAGAGCCGCACGTCGACCCGGTCCTCGTGACCGGCCCGGCGGATGCGGCCCCGGGCCAGCTCCCGCTGTTCCCGGGAGAGCGTGAGGGTGGTGACGCGGGCGCCCCGCGCGGCGGCGCGGATGGCGAGTTCGCCCCAGCCGGTGCCGATCTCCAGCAGTTCGGTGCCGGGGCCCACGCCGGCCAGGTCGAGCAGCAGGTCGATCTTCCGGTGCTGGGCGGCGGGGAGCAGGCCCTGCTCGGCGGGGAAGCCGCGGAAGACCGCCGAGGAGTAGCTCAGCGTCTCGTCGAGGAAGAGGGCGAAGAGGTCGTTCGACAGGTCGTAGTGGTGGCTGATGTTCTCCCGTGAGCCCTCGGGGGTGTTGGACTGCGAGGCGGGCTGCCGCAGGGCCCACAGGCCGCGCAGCTTCTGCAGCGGTGCGGGGACGAGGTGCGCGGCGTTCCCGGCGAGGACGCTCAGCACTCCGACGAGGTCGGGCGAGTCCCACTCCCCGGCCATGTACGACTCGCCGAACCCGATGAGGCCGCCCGCGCCGATCCGCCGGAAGAACGCGTCGGGCCGGCGGATCTCCATGAGCGGTCCGCCGAGCCCGATGCTGTCGCGGCCGGCGAAGCGGGCGCGCAGCGGAAGCCTGGACAGCGCGTGCCGTACGAGCCGTTCGGCCACGGCCGTCCTGATGGCGGAGGCCCGCGGCTGGGCGGCGACGTCGGGCCATCGGCCGGGATCGACGCCGGTGAGGGGGGTCGTCGCAGCGCGCTTCTGGGCCGGGATGATGCCGCTGCTGCGGGGGGAAGAGGTGGAAGAGGTGGGAGAGGTGGGCACCTTCACTGCATGCCTTCCTGGGGCTGGTGACGGGGGCGGGGCTGGACGGGCAGCCGGCGCAGGAACAGCCGGATGCCGTGCAGGCGGATGGCTGCGGACACGACCGCGGTGGAGAAGGGGTGGCGCAGGAACAGCCGCAGCAGCTGGGCGGGGGTGCCGGGGCGCCGGGTGCCGCGTACGGTCGCGGTGAACGGGCGTGCGTCCTGGCGCTCCAGATGGACCGTCAGGCTCAGCCGTCCGTCCGGTTCCGGCAGCCGCATGCGGTAGTCGCCGTCCACGGGGAAGAACGGCGACACGTAGAAGTCCTTGCCGGCCGCCGCCCGGTCCCCGGCGTCCGGGCGCAGCAGGTAGCAGTGGCGTTCGCCGTAGGTGTTGTGCACCTCGGCGACCACGCAGAGGGGGCTGCCGTCGGGGCGGTGGCACCAGTAGACGGTCAGCGGGTTGAAGACGTGTCCGAGGACGCGGGCCTGGGTGAGCATGGTGACGGTGCCGCCGGCGAGGTCGATGCCCCGGGCCGAGAGGAACCGTTCGAGCCCGGCCCGCACGGTGGGCGCCGTACCGCCGAAGTGGTCACGGGCGTCGAAGCCGGCCAGCGGGCGCAGGAGCACGGGCAGCTGCGGCGGGCGGTCCGGGTCGATGAGCCACAGATAGGTGCGGTGCCGCAGGGCGTATCTGCGGGGCGCGGTCCGCACGTGGGTGATGGTGCACGGGTAGAGGGCGCTGCTCACCATGCCACCCCCAGCGCGGCGGCGGCCTCGGCGCCGGACCGGCACCCGTCCTCGTGGAACCCCCAGCCGTGGTAGGCGCCCGCGAAGGCGGTGACCGGCCCGGAGAGCGCGGGGAGCCGGGCCTGGGCGGCCACCGACTCCGGCGTGAACACCGGGTGTTCGTACACCATGCGGGCCCGTACGGAGTCCGGGTCGACCCGGTCGGCGCCGTTCAGCGTGACGACGAACCGTTCGGGGGCGTCCAGCCGCTGGAGGCGGTTCATGTCGTAGCTGACGGTGACCCGGTCGGCGTCGGCGGCGCAGGACGGCATCAGGTAGTTCCAGGAGGCGGCGGCGCCCCGGCTGCGGGGCAGCAGCGTGGTGTCGGTGTGCAGGAGCGTGGGGTTGCGGGTGTAGCGGAACGCCCCGAGCGTGCGCCGCTCCTCGTCGGTCGGGTCGGCGAGCAGCCGGAGTGCCTCGCCGGGACGGGTGGCGAGGACCACCGCGTCGTACTCCTCGGTCGCGCCGTCCTCGGTGACGATCTCCACGCCGTCGCTGTGCCTGCGGACCGTCCTGACCGGGGTGGCCATCCGCAGGGAGTGCGCCTGCTTGACGACGCGGTCGACGTACTCGCGTGACCCGCCGGTGACGGTCCGCCAGACCGGGGAGCCGCCGATCGAGAGCATCCCGTGGTGCTGGAGGAACCGGAAGAGGTAGCGGGCGGGGTAGAGCGTCGCGGTCACCGGGTCGCAGGACCAGACGGCGGAGACCATGGGGGTCAGGAAATGCGCGCGGAAGTAGGCGGAGAACCGCCCGCGCGCCGCGAACTCCCCCAGGGTCATGTCCCCGGTCCCCTCCGGCATGGCGAGCAGCGCCCTGGCCGCCCGGTGGAACCGCGGCACCTCGGTCAGCATCCGCAGGTACGGGCCGCGTACGGCGGAGCCGGGCCGGGCGAACAGCCCGGCGGCGCCGCGGGCGCCCGCGTACTCGAGTCCGCACCCCTCGCAGCGCACGGACATGCTCATCTCGGACTCCTGTGTGGGCACTCCGAGTTCACCGAAGAGCCGGAGCAGATGCGGGTACGTCCGCCGGTTGTGCACGATGAACCCCGAGTCGACGCGGTGTGTCCGGCCGTCCGACGAGGTCAGGTCGTGGGTGTGCGCGTGCCCGCCGGCGCGCTCGTCCGCCTCGATGAGCGTCACGTCGTGCGCCTTCCCCAGGACGTGAGCGGCCGTCAGTCCCGCCACCCCGCTGCCCACTACGGCTGTGCGCCGCCGCTCCCCTGACATCCGTGTTCCCTCCGGTCGTTCGTGCCTGGCCGGGGTCGTTCCCCAGTGCCCCTCAGAGGTCATTCGAGACAGCGGGCGCCTTGGATTGGCCGATGATCGGACTTCCCTCGATCGGGTGAACGACCAATCCGGTGGGCGGTCCGCGCCGAATTCCCGGCGTGACAAGAGACCAGGACGTTTCGCTGAGACACGGGGGCGGCGGGCCCCGGCGATCCCGCTGGGTGCGCGCGTCGTACGCCGCGCTCGGCGGTCTGATCGCCGGGTTCACCGCCCTGTGCGTCGCCGAACTGGTCGCGGCTGCCGTGCGTCCCGAGGCGGGTCCCGTCACGGCCGTGGGCGGGGCGGTCATCGACCGCACTCCCCCGGCCGTGAAGGACTTCGCCGTACGGAGCTTCGGCACCGCCGACAAGCTGGTCCTGCAGCTCGGGATCCTCGTCCTCCTGGCGGCGTTCGCCATGGCGGTGGGGGTTCTCGCGCTGCGGCACCGGTGGAGCGGCGCCGCGGCCGTCCTGGTCTTCGGTGTGGTCGGGGCGGTGTCGGCGGCCGGGCGGCCCGAGGGCCGCCCGGCCGACGTACTGCCCTCGGTCGTGGGCGCGCTGGTGGCCGCAGGGGTGCTGTATCTCCTGACCGGACGGCTGGCCCCCGTCGACGTTCCGCCTCCCGCGGCTGGGGAGACGGGCGACGGCGGGGAACAGAGCGCCTTCGACCGCCGCGGATTCGTCCTGGCGGCGACCGCAGCGGCGGCGGCCTCGGCCGGTGCGGGACTCCTGGGGCGACGGCTCCAGGCATCCCGGCTGGCCGGGGTCTCCGCCTCGCGGGGTGACGTCGTGCTCCCCGCGCCGGCCTCACCCGCCCCCGCGCTGCCGGGCGGGGCGGAGCTGGACATCCGTGGCCTGAGCTCCTTCACCACCCCGAACAAGGACTTCTACCGGGTGGACACCGCCCTGGTGGTCCCGCGTGTCGACGCGGACCGGTGGCGGCTGCGCATCCACGGGAAGGGGGTGGCGCGACCGGTCACCCTCACCTTCCAGGACCTCCTCGGGCGCGAGCTCGTCGAGCGCGACATCACGCTGACCTGCGTGTCCAACCAGGTCGGCGGTCCGTACATCGGCAACGCCAGGTGGATCGGCGTACGTCTGGCCGATCTGCTGCGCGAGGCGGGCGTGAAACCTCCGTCGAAGGGCGGGCCCGCGGACCAGATCGTGTCGCGCTCCGTGGACGGGATGACGATCGGCACCCCGGCCGAGGACGTCATGGACGGCCGCGACGCGCTGCTCGCCGTGGGCATGAACGGCGAACCCCTGCCGTTCGACCACGGCTTCCCGGTCCGCATGGTCGTCCCCGGCCTCTACGGCTATGTCTCGGCGTGCAAGTGGATCCAGGACATCGAGCTCACGACGTACGACGCGTACGACGCCTACTGGGTCGAGCGCGACTGGGCCCGCGAGGCTCCGGTCAAGACCCAGTCACGGATCGACACGCCCCGCCCCTTCGCCGCGCCGCGGGCGGGGACCGTGCCGGTCGCCGGTGTCGCCTGGGCCCAGCACCGGGGCATCGCCCGGGTCGAGGTCCGGGTCGACGGCGGGGCGTGGCACACCGCGAAGCTCGCGGCGGGGACCGGCCGTGACACCTGGCGCCAGTGGGTGTGGGAGTGGCCCGCAACGAGGGGCCACCACACCCTCGAGGTCCGCGCGACGGACCGCACCGGCGCCACACAGACCGGCAAACGGGTCGGCACCGTGCCCGACGGTGCGACCGGATGGCACTCGGTGGTGGTCGACGTGGCCTGACCACCGCAGCCCCACCGAATCTCTCTTTCCTTTCCCTCTGTTGAACAACGATCCACTCAGGAGCACACCATGAACACCCGTCACCTGCGCCGTGTCGCCGTCACCGTCTCCGCCGCGGCCCTGCTGCCCCTCGCGCTGACCGCCTGCTCCTCCGACTCCGGCGGTTCCTCCTCCGACTCCGGCGCGGACAAGGCCGCGTCGAGCGCGCCGGCCAAGGAGACCGAGAGCGCGGCGGCCATGGACGAGCCGTTCGGCCCGGGCTGTGCGTCCGTGCCGAAGGAGGGCGCGGGCTCCTTCGCGGGCATGGCCCAGGACCCCGTCGCCACGGCCGCGTCGAACAACCCGGCGCTCTCCACGCTGGTGACGGCCGTCAAGCAGGCCGGCCTCGTCGACACCCTGAACAGCGCCGAGAACATCACGGTGTTCGCCCCCACCAACGACGCCTTCGCCAAGATCCCGAAGGCCGACCTGGACAAGCTGCTCGCGAACAAGGCGGAGCTCACCAAGGTGCTCACCGCGCACGTGGTCGGCGAGAGGCTGACGCCGGCGCAGCTGGAGAAGGGCTCGTTCGACACCCTGGCCAAGACGAAGCTGACGACCGCGGGTTCGGGCGAGGAGTACACCGTGAACGACTCCTCCAAGGTCGTCTGCGGCAACGTCCCGACCGCCAATGCCACGGTCTACATCGTCGACACCGTCCTGATGCCGGCCGCCTGACCCGTCGTGCCGCCGTCAGTACGCTGACGGGATGACGACGCCCGCGAGCCCCGAGGACCGTGCTCTCCGACCCGACCGGAGCGGCACGGACCGCGGGGCTCGTGCGGTGGGCGCGGTGGTCGGGTCCGCGGCCGGTGACGCCCTGGGCGCCCCCTTCGAGTTCGGGCTCCCCGGCGTCTACGGCGCCAGGTTCCCGGACGGGATCGGCGCGATGTGCGGGGGCAACGGCTGGGATCCGGGCGAGGCGACGGACGACACGCAGATGGCCGTCCTCGTCGGGGAGTCGCTGCTGGAGCGGGGCGGCCTGGACCTCCCGGACATCTTCGGCCGGTTCCGCCGGTGGGCGGCGGCCGAGCCGAAGGACATCGGCCTGCAGACCGAGGACGTGCTCACGAGCGGCGATCCCTGGGACCTTGCCGCCGCACTCCACTTCCAGGTCAACACCCGCGCCGCGGGCAACGGTTCGCTGATGCGCGCCACCACCTCGGCGGTGTACTTCGCCCGCGCGGGGCGGACGGCGACGATGGACGCGGCGCGCCGGATCGCGGCCCTGACGCACGGCGACCGGGCGGCCTGGGAGGGCACGGCCGTCTTCCACGAACTGGTGCGTGTGGCGCTGGAGGGCGGCGATCCCCTCTCCGCCGTCGACGACGCGCTGGCGGCCGTCCACGCGGACCACCGGGCCCGCTGGGCCGTCGTCCTGGCCCCGGACTGGCATCCGGACGACGCCACCGAGTTCAACGGCGCGGTGTGGCCGTGTCTCGGGACGGCCCTGTGGGCGCTGCGCACGACCGGCGGGTTCGAACAGGCCCTGGGGGCGGCCGTGGACGTGGGCGGGGACACCGACACGGTCGCGGCGGTCACCGGCGGGCTGGCCGGCGCGGTGTACGGGGCCGGTGCCGTCCCGGAGCGCTGGACGCGTCTCCTGCACGTACCGCTGCCGGGATACGGGGGCCGTCTGCTGCGGGCCGGGGACCTGGAGGTACTGGCTCTCCGGCTCGACGGATCCGCAGAATCAGGCCACCAGAAGAACTACACATAAGAGACATATAAGAGCACACTGGTCTCAAGAGCTGATGACCGCACTTCATCATTGCGGTCGCTCCGGCAAGTCCGAAGGAGACCATCCTCATGAGTAACCTCTCGCACACCGGAAGGGACGTTTCCGGGAAGACCCGAGACGTCTCCGGACACACCGGAAGAGACATCTCCGGGCACCCCGACGCCGAGGAGATGCGTGCGCGCCACGACCGCGTGATCAGCGGCGGCGGCCGGACCACGGCCATGGCGGACGCGCCGGTGTTCCTGCTCGGTCTGTACTGCGCCGTCTCGCCGTGGGTGCTTCACTTCACCGCGAGCCAGCCCTCACTGGTGACGCACAACCTGGTCATCGGTATCGCGATAGCCGTCCTGGCACTCTGCTTCACCGCCATGCCCGAGCGGATGACCGGAATGAGCATGGCCATCGTCGCCCTGGGCGCCTGGCTGATCGTGTCGACCTGGGTCGTGGGCCAGAGCCCGGACACGGGCGTCATCCTCAACAACGTGATCGTCGGTGGTCTGGCGATCGTGCTGGGGGCAGCCTGCGCGGGACTTTCGATGAAGAACCGCAAGAAGACCTGACGGGAGGACACACCGGAGCGGCCACAGGCGCGCACACTCCGCCTGTGGCCACTCGTCGGCCCGCCTCGTCCCCCGGGGCCCCGCTCAGCCCACCGAGCTGTACGCGACCACACCCCGCAGCACCGCGTCGACGGCCTTGTGGGCGTTCTTCGCGACGGAACTCCCGTCCCGGGGCGCGGCTGCCGCGATCTGGCCGAGCACGTCGATGACCTGCTTGCACCACCGCACGAAGTCGCCGGCCGGCATCTCCGCCTCGCGGAGCACCTCGTCCAGCGTCCGGCCCGAGGCCCACATGTAGACCGCCCAGGCGAAGCCGAGGTCGGGTTCGCGCTGGCCGACCCCTTCCGTCTGGCTGATCTTGAAGTCCTCCTCGACGGCGTCGAGCCTGCCCCAGATGCGGACCATCTCGCCCATCGCGACCTTCGCAGGCCCGGAGGGCAGCTTGGGTGCCACCGCGTCGTCCGCCTGGCGCGCCTCGTAGACCAGGGCGGAGACACAGGCCGCGAGCTCGGCGGGGTTGAGCCCCTCCCAGACGCGCTCGCGCAGGCACTCGCTGGCCAGCAGGTCGAGCTCGCCGTAGAGCCGGGCCAGCCGCCTGCCGTTGTCGGTGACCTCGTTGCCCCGCAGGTAGTCGAGCTCGGTCAGGAGCGCGACGATGCGGTCGAAGGTCCGGGCGATGGTGTTCGTCCGGCCCTCGATGCGGTTCTCCAGCTGACGGGTGTCCCGCTGCAGCCGGTGGTACCGCTCCGCCCAGCGGGCGTGGTCCTCGCGCTCGTCGCACCCATGGCAGGGATGGGCGCGCAGCTCCGTGCGCAGCCGGGCGATCTCCCGGTCGTCGGCCGCCGCGGCCCGCTGCTTGCGGTGGCGTCCCGGGTCGATGTGGCCCGCCTTGCTCCGCAGGGCCGACGCCAGGTCACGGCGGGACTGCGGGGAGCGCGGGTTGAAGGACTTGGGCACCCGCATCCGCTCCAGCGCCTCGACCGGCACCGGGAAGTCGATGCCGGCCAGCCGCTTGACCTGCCGCTCCGCGGTGAGCACCAGGGGGCGCGGTCCGTCGTGGTACTCCAGCCCGCGGTGGCCGTTGGTCCGGCCCGCGGGCAGCCCCGGGTCGAGGACCAGGGCGAGCCCGGCGAACTTGCCGGTGGGCACGTGGATGACGTCACCGGGCTTCAGCTTCTCCAGGGACGCGGCGGCTGCCGCGCGCCGCTGGGCCGCGCCCTGCTTGGCCAGGTCCGTCTCGCGGTCCTTGAGGTCGCGGCGCAGCCGCGCGTACTCCTCGAAGTCCCCGAGGTGGCAGGTCATGCCCTCCTTGTAACCGGCGAGCCCTTCCTCGTTGCGCTGGACCTGGCGGGAGATCCCGACGACGGACCGGTCGGCCTGGAACTGCGCGAAGGAGGTCTCGAGCAGCTCGCGCGACCGGTGCCGGCCGAACTGCTGCACGAGGTTGACCGCCATGTTGTACGACGGGCGGAAGCTGGACCGCAGCGGATACGTACGCGTACCGGCGAGCCCGGCGAGCGCGCCGGGGTCCATGCCCCGCTGCCACAGGACGACCGCGTGGCCCTCGACGTCGATGCCGCGGCGCCCCGCCCGCCCGGTCAGCTGGGTGTACTCGCCGGGGGTGATGTCGGCGTGCTGCTCGCCGTTCCACTTGACGAGCTTCTCCAGCACCACGGAACGCGCGGGCATGTTGATGCCGAGCGCCAGCGTCTCGGTCGCGAAGACCGCCTTGACCAGGCCCCGGACGAACAGCTCCTCCACGACCTCCTTGAAGGTCGGCAGCATCCCGGCGTGGTGCGCGGCGATGCCCCGCTCCAGGCCCTCCAGCCACTCGTAGTAGCCGAGGACGTGGAGGTCCTCGGGCGGGATCGACGCCGTACGCTCCTCGACGATCTCCCGGACCAGGTTGCGCTTGCTCTCGTCGTTGAGCCGCAGCCCGGCCTGGAGGCACTGCTGAACGGCCGCCTGGCAGCCGGCCCGGCTGAAGATGAAGGTGATGGCGGGCAGCAGCCCCTCGGCGTCGAGGCGGTCGATGACCTCGGGCCGGGAGGGGGTCCAGATCCGGCTGCGCTGACGGCGCTCGCGCTCGCGGTCCGCCTCGCGCACCATCTTCCCGCGCCGGCGCTCGCGCGGGTTGTAACCGCGCTGGTTCTCCATCCGCGCGAGGCGCACGAGGTCCGGGCTGACCTCCCGCCGGCCGGTGCCCCGGCCGCCGTGGTCCGTCTCCTCCTCGAAGAGGTCGTACATCCGCCGCCCGGCCATGACGTGCTGCCACAGCGGCACGGGGCGGTGCTCGGAGACGATCACCTGCGTGTCGCCGCGCACGGTGTCCAGCCAGTCGCCGAACTCCTCGGCGTTGGACACCGTCGCCGACAGGGACACCAGGGTCACCGACTCCGGCAGGTGGATGATCACTTCCTCCCACACGGCGCCCCGGAAGCGGTCGGAGAGGTAGTGCACCTCGTCCATGACCACATAGCCGAGGCCGGTGAGCGACTGTGAGCCCGCGTACAGCATGTTGCGCAGGACCTCGGTGGTCATGACGACCACCGGCGCGTCCGCGTTGACGCTGTTGTCACCGGTCAGCAGACCGACCTTGTCGGCGCCGTAACGCCGGACGAGATCGGTGAACTTCTGGTTGGACAGGGCTTTGATCGGCGTCGTGTAGAAGCACTTGCGGCCCTGCAGCAGGGCCAGGTGCACGGCGAATTCGCCGACGATCGTCTTGCCCGAACCGGTGGGGGCGGCGACCAGCACCCCCTTGCCCGCCTCCAGGGCCTTGCATGCCTCGATCTGGAACGGGTCCAGCCCGAATTCGTACATGTCGCGGAAGGGCGCGAGAGCCGTGGCCCGCTCGGCCGCACGGACCCGGGACGCCTGGTATCGCTCAGCTGGTGAGAGGTCCTCTGTCATCTTGATACGAGCCTACCCGCCTCGTATGACAGTCAGCCCGATCTTTAATTCATGGTGCAAGGACCGTCTGTGCCAGGGCTCGGACCCGGTGTCTCAGGGTGCGAGGACCCTGACCGCACCGGGTACGCAGGTGGCGGTGAGCGGCAGCGCGCCCAGCGGCTCGCCGTCCGCGTAGGCCGTGACCCCCGGGGCGGCCAGCTCGATCGAGGAGACCCGGTGCACGGTGACCTTCGGGTGCCCCAGGTGCGTGCCCCTGTACACCTTCGGAAAGACCTTGAGCAGGGTGGTCCTGCTGCAGTCGCCGACCACGGTCACGTCGAAGAGGCCGTCGTCCATGAGAGCGTCGGCGCAGATCCGCATGCCGCCGCCGTAGGTGGTCCCGTTGCCGACGGCGATCAGCGTCGCCTCGATCTCGCGCACCGGGCCGCCGTCCAGCCGCAGGCGGTACGGGACGGGCTTGAACGCCGCCAGCTCGGCGAGGATGGCCAGGTCGTACTTGAAGCGTCCGCCGACCCAGCGCATCCGGTTCCCCCGGTCGTTGACCCGTGAGTCGAAGCCGGATGCCAGCACGGAGCCGAACCAGCGCTCCCCGACCCTGCCCAGGTCGATCGTGCGGGCCGTGCCCGCCTTGAGCGCCTCGGCGGCGAACCGTCCGGCGGCGGCCGGATCACGGACAGGGAGCCCGAGGGCGCGGGCGAGGTCGTTGCCGGTGCCGACGGCCACGGCGCCGAGCGGGGTGCCGGTCCCGGCGACGGCCTGGAGGGCGAGGGACATCATGCCGTCCCCGCCCACGGCTATCAGTGCCCCGGTCCCGCCCGCGACCGCCTCCCGGGCGCGCCGCAGCGCGTCGTCGGCGTCCTCGCCGAGCACCGTCCGTACGGAGAATCCCGCGTCCCGCAATGCGGAAGCGGCCGGCTGCGCGGCACGCGCGCCCCGGCCGCTTCCCGCGGTGGGATTGACGAAGAGGGTGATCTCGCTGGTCACCCGCCGGACCTTACAAGGTCAGGTGATGTCGTCGTAACCGTTGAGCCGGTGGGAACGCCCGCCGTCCGCTCCGCCGTCCGCCTGCTCGGGCAGGGCCGGGCGGGAGGAGACCGGTTCGACCGCTCCGACGGCCTCGGGGGTGAGGTCCAGCCGCGACGCCTCGTCGTCGTCGAGCTCGGCGTCGGGGTTGGAGCGCTTCCTGCGCTTGTCGTTGAGCAGGGAGACACCGACCGCGATGAAGTACAGCACGGCCAGCGGACCCGCCAGCAGCAGCATCGAGATGGGCTCGCCGCCCGGAGTGGCGATGGCGGCGAAGGCGGTCAGTCCGACGAGCATGCCGCGCCACCAGCGCAGCATCCTGACTCCGGAGAGGACGCCGGTCATGTTGAGCAAGATGAGCAGGAGCGGCAGCTCGAAGGCGAGCCCGAAGACGATCACCATGCGAGTGATCAGGTCCAGGAAGTCGTCGAGGGGCAGCAGGTTCTTCACGTTGTCCGGCGTGAATCCGAGCATGATCTCGGCGGTCTGCGGAAGGATCGAGTATGCGAGGTAGGCGCCGCCGACGAAGAGCGGGACGCCCGCCGCTACGAACGCCATCGAGTAGCGCTTCTCCTGCTTGTGCAGACCCGGGGCGACGAACGCCCACAGCTGGTACAGCCACACGGGCGTGGCCACCAGCACGCCCGCCATCAGGGACACCTTCAACGCGATGGTGAAGGGCGACAGCAGACCGTTGGTGGTCATCTCCGCGCAGGGCCGGCCGTTGACCATGGTCACGGCGCCGTTCTTGCAGCCGACCGAGTCAAGGATCGGCTTCATCAGGAACTCGAAGATTTCCTTCTGGAAGAACGCTGCCACGATCACGGCGACGACGATCGCCAGGACCGACTTCAGCAGCCGGTTGCGCAGCTCACGCAGGTGATCGAGGAGAGGCATCCGCCCCTCGTCGTCCTTCTCCTGCTTGCGGGCAGACTTGAGCAACCCACTTCCCTCGTCTCGTGCGGCAGCTTCCGGTGGTGCGGATCAGCTGTCAGCTCTGGGTGGTGGGCTTGGCCTCGCTGACCGGGCGGGAGCTGGTGACGTCTCCCGGGGCGGCCTGGATCGTGCGCGCGGTGGTCGCGGGCGGGGTGGTGTCCGCCACGGTCTCCGTGGTGGGCGCCGCGGCTTCCGCGTCGTCCTTCTTCATGGCCTTGGCCTCGCTCTTGAGGATGCGGGCCGACTTGCCGAGCGAACGCGCCATGTCGGGAAGCTTCTTGGCACCGAAGAGCAGCAGGATGACAGCGATGATCAGAACGATCTCGAGGGGCTTCAGATTGCCGATCATGTGCGACTTCCTTCTCACTGAGGCGTCTGGAGGGTGGGCTCGCCGCCCGTTCGAACGGACACATGTCCGACCTTCGCGCTGGCAGCGATCGTAACCCGCAGGGGTGAACACGAGGCAATGCCCGTGCGTACTCCCGATTGCGGCCCACACCTCCCTGCCTGGGCCGCTCAAGCAGCGTACCCCCCGAACCAGTGAATCTGGAGGCCGCGCTCCGCTATCTCAGGGCCTCACCGGTATCGGAGAGGGTGGTCGCCGCTCGTTCGAGATCCTCCGCCGCTCGGTTGATCCGCCGTGTGGTCTCGGTGACCTGACCGGCGAGCCGCTGTGCCTCGACGTAGACCTTGACGGCCAGCACCCCGAGCACGGCCAGGCCGGCGAATCCCAGGGCGATGGCGAGCATGGGCCAGAACATGTGCGGATCCTCGGTGTCTCGTTACCCCAGCGCGGTGTGCAGACGCAGCGTCCGCACGCCTCCGCCGCTGAGGAGTTCGATGATGCGCTCCCCGGCCGGCTTGCGGACCGCGGAGCCGCACGCGGGGCAGGTGAAGGAGTAGAAGGTCGTACGCCGGCTGGCTCCTATCGCCAGGCGCAGCGCGGCCGACGGGAGCTCGAACCGCTCACGGCAGTCCGGGCACGCGGCCCGGAACCGTACGGCGTCGGGCACCGGGGCGGGAACGGGCCCGGTCCGGGTGCTCGATATCGCGGTCATGTGACGTCTGTCTCCTCGGTGCACCGGGGGCCGCCTCTCAGAGAGCGCCGTCGTAGGCGGCCAGTGCCTCACGCGCGGCCAGCCGGGCGCTCTCGGCCAGTTCCTCGGGTGCGGTGATGCGGCCTTCGCCGCCCAGCCGCAGGGCGAGCCTGCGCAGGGAGGCCGGGTCGGGGGTGCGGAGCGTGATCCGCAGCCCGCCGTCGGGCAGCTCCTCCGCGCTGTCGTGCGGGTAGTACTCGGCGACCCACCGGCCGCCGGGGCCGACCTCGATCACGACCTCCGGGTCCTCGGCCGCCGGCTGGACCAGCCCTTCCGAGAGGTCGCGCAGCTCCAGCTCGGGCGGGGCGGACGGGGCGTCGAGGAGCCTGATCTCGGCGACCCGGTCGAGCCGGAACGTGCGCCGGGCCTCGGTGAGCCGGCACCAGCCCTCCATATAGGTGTGCCCGACGGCGAAGAGCCGGATCGGGTCCACCTCGCGCTCGGTCAGCTCGTCGCGGGCGGGCGAGTAGTAGCGCAGCCAGAGTCTGCGCCGCTCGGAGATCGCCCGGTCCACATCGGCGAAGACCCCGCCCTCGGACTCGAAGGTGACCGAGAGCCGCGAGCTGGCGGCCCCCACCTCGCCGGCCGCCGTCTCCAGCTTCGCGGTGGCCCGCACCAGTGCCTGCCGGTCGCTCTCCCGCAGGCCGGGGAGGGTGGCGACGGCGCGGGCGGCGACGAGCAGCGCGGTCGCCTCGTCGGCGGCGAGCCTCAGGGGCTCGGCGACGTCGTCCGGGTTGTGCCACCAGATCCGGTCACCGTCGGTGTCGATGTCCAGCAGGTCCCCGCCTCGGAAGCTGGTCCCGCACATGGGCAGCACGTCGAGGTCGGAGATCAGCTCGTCCTCGGTGATCCCGAAGGCCCGGGCCACGTCCTGCACGTGTGCGCCGGGGCGCTCGCGGAGATAGGTCACCAGGGAGAGCATCCGCCGGGTCTGGTCGATCGCGTTCGTGGCCACGGTTGCGGCTCCCCCTCAGTCCTTGGCCACGGCGCGCAGCCGGTCCATCACATCGGCCCGCAGATCGGCCGGTTCGCCGACGATCACGTCAGGCCCGAACTCCACGAGCCAGGCGTCCAGCCCGTGTCCGTACGGAATCTCCAACTCGTCCCAGCCGTCACCGAGTTCCCGTACCGATATGGCGCGGGAGCGCAGCGGGTAGCCGGAGCCGGCACGGAGCCTGATGCGGGCGGTCCTGGTCGCGGTCTCCCCCGCCCAGCTCTCGACGGTCTCACGGACGGTGACGGCGTCGGGCACCCGGGCGGTGAAGGCGCCGGCGCGGGAGCGGACGCGGCCCGAGATCCGGGACAGCCTGAAGACCCGCTCGGCGCCCCGGTCGCGGTCCCAGCCGGCGAGGTACCAGTGGCCGCGCCAGCATTCGAGCGTCCAGGGTTCGACCTGGCGCTGCTCGGGCCGTGCGGCGTTGCCCTTGCGGTAGTCGAAGGTGACCGGGCGGCGGTCCCGGCAGGCGAGCATCAGCGGTTCGAAGGCGGCCTCGTGCACCGGGATACGGGGTTCGAGGGCGCTGTGCACCTCGTAGGCGTCCTCGGCCTCGGGCATGCCGGCGGCGCGCAGTTTCTGCAGGGCGCCGCTGGCGGCTCCGGCGAGCCTCGCCTGCTGCCAGACCTTGGCGGCCAGCCCGAGGGCGGCGGCCTCCTCGGCGTCCAGGGTGATGGGGGGCAGCCGGTTGCTGTCGCGGCGCGCGAGGTAGCCGGTGTCGCCGTCGAGGTTCTCCACGGTTTCGATGACCAGGCCGAGTTCGCGCAGATCGTCCTTGTCGCGCTCGAACATCCGGTTGAAGGACTCGTCGGAGCCCGCCTCCAGATAGGCCTCGATGGACCCGCGGAGCTCGCGCTTGCTGAGCGGGCGCCGGGTACCCAGCAGACACAGTGCCAGGTTCATCAGCCGTTCGGCCTTGGCAATCGCCATCGACGCCCTTTCTCGACGTGCTCCGTGACCGTCGACCGTACCGCCCCGGGGTGTCCGGGCCAAAGTGAGGGCCCGCGCCTTGCGGCACGGGCCCTGACTGCTGTAGACGGACGGATCAGACGCCGACGAGGTCGCAGACGAAGATCAGCGTCTCGCCCGGGGCGATGGAGCCGCCGCCGGCGCCGCGGTCGCCGTAGGCGAGGTGCGCGGGGATGGTCAGCTGGCGACGGCCGCCGACCTTCATGCCCTGGACGCCCTGGTCCCAGCCGGCGATGACCTGGCCGGCACCGAGCTGGAACCGCAGCGGGGTGCCGCGGTTCCACGAGGCGTCGAACTCCTCGCCGGTGGAGAACGCCACGCCGACGTAGTGCACGGAGACGGTCTGGCCCGCCTGAGCCACCGGTCCGTCGCCCTCCCAGATCTCCTTGATCTCCAGGTCGGCCGGCGGCTCGCCACCCGGGAAGTCGATCTCGGGCTTGTCGATGCTCACTGAACTGCTCCTCTTACCGATGAACGTGCAACCGGGACAGTCTTACATCTTTGCCAGGAGGTCCACCGCGAACACGAGAGTGGACTTGGCGGGGACGGTCTGCTGCGCCTCGTCACCGAAGCCCTGGTCGGGCGGGATCACGAGCAGCACACGGCTGCCGACCTTCTTGCCGACCAGGCCGTTCTTCAGGCCCTTGAGGGTGACCTGGGCGAGCGGGAAGGTCTGGGTCTTGCCGGCCTCGTACGTGCTGTCGAAGGCCTTGCTGTCCTTCCAGAGCAGACCCACGTAGTTCACGACGACGCTGTCGGTCTCCTTGATGACCTCACCCTTGGACTCGAGGATGTAGTTGGAGACCAGCTTCTTCGGCGGATCGCTCTTGGGGATCGTGACCGTGGGGGCCTTGCCGTCCGTCTTGGTGCCGACCTTCGGCAGGTCGATGTTGTCCTGCGCGACGGCGGTGCCCTCGGCGGAGGCCGGGATCTGCGTGGCCTTCACGATGTCGACGACGAAGACGAGGGTGGCGTTGGGCTTGATGTCGCCCTGGCCCTGCTCGCCGTAACCGAGGTCCGGCGGGATCACCAGCTCGACGCGGCTGCCGACCTTCTGGCCCACGAGGCCCTTGTCCCAGCCCTGGATGACCATGCCCGCTCCGAGCGTCAGGTCGAAGGGCTGCCCGCGGTCGAAGCTGTTGTCGAAGGGCTTGGCGGAGTCCCAGGCCTGCCCGAGGTAGTTCACCTGGATCGCGTCGCCGTTCTTGAGCTTCGCGCCGTCACCCTCGCTGATGACTTCGGTCTTCAGTTCCTTGGGTGGGTCACCTTCGCCCTTCGACAGGGTGGGCTTCTCGCCGAACTTCGCTCCCGCGGTGATCGCGGGAACGCCGTTCTCGGACGAGGCGGAGTCGGAGGCCTTGTCGTCGCCGCATGCCACTGCGGACAGCAGCAGTAGGGGGACAACGAGAAGGCCGGCAAGTCGGCGCACTGGTTCCTCAGATCTCAGACGACACGTGAATGGTCCCCGACACTCTAGGCCGAGCGAAGGGCCCCGTACGAGGAACGTACGGGGCCCGGTCGCGTGCGGGGCGGGACATGCACGTCCCGGATCACATGCCGGCGATCAGCTTCTCCACCCGGTCGTCGACGGAACGGAAGGGGTCCTTGCACAGCACGGTGCGCTGCGCCTGGTCGTTGAGCTTGAGGTGCACCCAGTCGACGGTGAAGTCCCGCCGCTGCTCCTGGGCCCGGCGGATGAAGTCGCCGCGCAGCCGCGCCCTGGTCGTCTGCGGGGGCACGGACTTGCCCTCGAAGATCTTCAGGTCGTTGCAGATGCGGGTGGCCTGCCCCTTGCGCTCCAGCAGGTAGTAGAGCCCGCGCCGCCGGTGGATGTCGTGGTAGGCGAGGTCTATCTGAGCGACCCTCGGGTTCGACATGGTCATGTTGTGCTTGGCCCGGTACCGCTCGATGAGCTTGTACTTCATGACCCAGTCGATCTCGGTGCCGATCCGGTCAAGGTCCTCGGCCTCGATGGCGTCCAGGGTGCGGCCCCAGAGCTCCAGGACCTGGTCCACGGTGCCGGTGCGGATGCCGCGGCGCTCGACGAAGTCGACCGCCTTCTCGTAGTACTCCCGCTGGACCTCGATGGCCGAGGCCTCCCGGCCGCTGGCGAGGCGGACCTTGCGCTGTCCCGTGATGTCGTGGCTGACCTCGCGGATGGCCCGGATCGGGTTCTCCAGGGTCAGGTCGCGCATCACCGTGCCCGCCTCGATCATGCGCAGCACCAGGTCGGTGGCGCCGACCTTGAGGAGCATCGTCGTCTCGGACATGTTCGAGTCACCGACGATGACGTGGAGGCGGCGGTACCGCTCCGCGTCGGCGTGGGGTTCGTCCCTGGTGTTGATGATCGGGCGGGAGCGCGTCGTCGCGGAGCTGACGCCCTCCCAGATGTGCTCGGCCCGCTGGCTGACGCAGTACACGGCGCCGCGCGGCGTCTGCAGCACCTTGCCGGCACCGCAGATCAGCTGACGGGTGACGAGGAACGGAATGAGGATGTCCGCGAGCCGGGAGAATTCTCCGTGCCGGGCCACGAGGTAGTTCTCATGGCATCCGTAGGAGTTTCCAGCCGAGTCGGTGTTGTTCTTGAAGAGATAGACGTCGCCCGCGATTCCCTCCTCGTGCAGGCGGCGTTCGGCGTCGACGAGCAGTCCTTCGAGAATGCGCTCGCCGGCCTTGTCGTGCGTGACCAGTTCGGTCACGTTGTCGCATTCGGGTGTCGCGTATTCCGGATGCGATCCCACGTCGAGGTACAGGCGGGCGCCGTTCCGCAGGAAGACATTGCTGCTGCGGCCCCATGACACAACACGGCGGAAGAGGTAGCGCGCCACTTCGTCAGGTGACAGTCGGCGCTGTCCCCTGAACGTGCACGTGACGCCGTACTCGTTCTCCAGCCCGAAAATGCGGCGGTCCATGACTGAACATTACGCCTTATGGCCTGAGCTGAAACCGGGTTCGGCAGCACCGTTTCGATCATTTTCCGAACCGGCCACAACAGCGGGCATACGCCCGGGAGCTGCGAGGACCCTTCCGGTGGCCAGCAGGACCAGCAGCGCCGCCACTCCACCGGCCCCCGCCACGGCGAAACTCCACGCCGTCCCGCCGAGCTCGACGGCCGGGCCCGCCACCGCCGTTCCGGCCGCCGCCCCCACGCCGAAGGTCGTCACGAGCCAGGAGAAGGCCTCGGTCACCGTGCCCCGCGGTGCGTGCCGGTCCACGACGATGAACGAGCAGGCGATCGCGGGCGCGAGGAACACACCGGCCAGTGCCGCCAGCGCGGTCATGGCGGGCACCCCGGGCGTCAGCGTCAACGGCAGGTAGCCCAGAGCCAGGAGCGCGACGATGACCCGGAGTCTCCGTTCGGGCGCCCCGGCCCACTGCCGCGCCCCGTAGACCGCGCCGCCGATCAGCGCGCCGAGGCCGAGCGCGGCCATCAGCCAGCCGTACACGGACTCCCGGCCGTGATCGTCGGCGTAGGCCACACCGGCCACGGTGATCGAGCCGAGGGCGAGCCCGACGAAGAAGAAGGCCCCGAGCAGGGCGAGCAGCCCCGGGGAGCGCAGGGCGCCGAGCCAGTGCGCCTCGCGGGGTGCCGAGCGCCAGGTCCTGGAGGGCTCGGACAGGACGACGGACAGCGCCCCCAGGACCCCGATGCCGTTGATGACCAGGAGGGCCGCGGCGGGCGACCAGAGCGACACCAGGACGGTCACCAGGAGCGGCCCGACGGTGAACATGACCTCCTGGGCCACCGCGTCCATGGCGTACGCCCGGTGCACCCGGTCCTCCCGGCCGAGGACCGTCGGCCACAGGGCGCGCAGCCCGCCCTCCAGCGGTGGCGTGAAGACGCCGGCCACGACGACCGCCGCGTACGCCGCCGGGAGCGAGCCGAGGCCCAGCAGGGCCAGCGCGGCCATGCCGAGCGCGGAGACGACCGCGGCGGGGAGCTGGACACGCGGCTGGCCGTGGAGGTCCACGGCCCGGCCGAGCAGGGGCTGGCCCACGGCCGTGGCGAGGCCGTACGCCGCCGCGAGGGCGCCGGCCAGGGTGTAGCTGCCGCCCTCGGCCCTGGTGAACAGCACGATCGCGATATGGGCGGTGCCGTTCGGCAGCCTCCCCACCAGCGTCCCGGCCAGCAGCCGGGCGGCGTGCCGCGTCCGGAGGATGTCCAGATATCCCGCGGCCATGTCCGCCCCTCTCCCCCGACGGAGTCACAGCCTCGGGGTTTTACGTATAACGTCGGCGTCCATACGTACCATGTGGGCAGTCCGCGAGTCCATCCCGCGACATCCCCGAACGGCAGCACGGAGGCACGAGTGAGCAGCGCGCGTCAGCCCGCCCCACCCCGGCCCACCAGCCGTGACGTGGCACGGGCCGCGGGCGTCTCGCAGGCCACGGTCTCGCTGGTGCTCGGGGAGAAATGGCACGGGCGGGTCTCCGCGACGACCGCCGAGCGGGTGCGCGGCAGTGCCCGTGAGCTCGGCTACCGGCCGAATCTCGCCGCCCGGAGCCTCCGGCTGGGCCGCACGCGTACGGCCCTTCTGGTGGTCCCGGCGCTCACCAACGAGTTCTTCGCCCGGGTCTACACCGGCGCCGCCGCCGTGGCGGCCGAGCACGACTTCGGCGTGGTCCTCTACCCCTCCCCGGACGGCACCGGCCCCGCCAGGGACCCCTTCGCCTCGGCCAGCGCCGCCCTCGACGGGGTGATCGCGTCCTCGATGGCCACCGGCGCCCTCGGCGCGCTGCGGGAGACCGGCCTGCCGCTGGTGATGCTGGACAGCGACCCCGGGGACCGCGGCGCGGCGGCCCGGGTGAACCTCGACATCGCGGACGGCATGCGCCAGGTGGCGGGACATCTGCTGGGCCTCGGCCACCGCCGGATCGTCCATCTGGCGTCCGCCGTGGAGACCTGGACCTTCGCGGTGCGCGCCCGGACCCTGCGGGAGGCCGCCCGGGACGTCCCGGGCGCTGATCTGCTCACGGTCACGGCCCCGCTGGACGTCAGGGCGGGACGCGAGGCGGTCGAGGCGCTCCTGGCCGCTCCCGGCCCGCGGCCGACGGCGATCGTCTGCGACGACGACATCCTGGCGGCCGGCGCCTGCAAGGCGGTACGCCGGGGGGGGCTGCGGGTGCCCGACGACATCTCCGTGACGGGCTTCGACGACCTGGCGCTGGCCACCGCGGTGGAGCCCGAGCTCACCACCGTGCGCCTCCCCGCCGAGCAGGTCGGCGAGCGGGGCATGACGGCCCTGCTGGCGGTCCTGGAGGGCGTGCCGGAAGAACACCGCGATCTCCCCGTGGAGCTGGTCGTGCGCGGCTCCACCGCCCCCGCTCCCACCGCATGACGATGCCCCCGGGCGCCTGGCGCCCGGGGGCATCGTCATGAGCCGTCGTGGAGCCGGCTACTCCTTGCCGGACTCATCCGTGCCGTCGGCGCCCTTGGCCGGGGTGTCGGTTCCGGTCTCGGGGGCCGTGGTGCCCTCCGGCTCCTCCGTGTCGGACGGAGCGTCCGTCGGGGTGGCCCCGGCGCCGTCCGCCTCCAGCAGCCGTGCCAGCTGCCGTCCGACGATCCGCTTGAACTTGCGCTGCTGCGGCCGTGTGCGGTCCAGCACCGCGACCTCGAGCCGCTCGGCGGGGATCTCCCGCTCGTTGCCGTTGGCCTCCCGGGACAGCGCCTGCACGGCCAGCTTCAGCGCCTCGGCGAGCGACATCCCGTCGCGGTGGCGCTGGTCCAGGAAGCTGCTGATCTGCTCGGCGTTGCCGCCGACCGCGACCGAGCCGTGCTCGTCCACGATCGAGCCGTCGTGCGGCAGCCGGTAGATCTGGTCGCCCTCGGGCCCGGCGCCGACCTCGGCGACCACCAGCTCCACCTCGTACGGCTTCTCGGCCGCGCTGGAGAAGATCGTGCCGAGCGTCTGCGCGTAGACGTTGGCCAGCCCACGCGCCGTCACGTCGTCGCGGTCGTAGGTGTAGCCGCGCAGATCCGCGTAGCGCACACCGCCGATCCTGAGGTTCTCGTACTCGTTGTACTTGCCGGCGGCGGCGAAGCCGATCCGGTCGTAGATCTCGCTGAACTTGTGCAGCGCGCGGGACGGGTTCTCGCCGACGAACACAATGCCGTCGGCATACTGCAGCACAACCAGGCTGCGACCACGGGCGATGCCCTTCCGGGCGTATTCCGCCCGGTCGGCCATGGCCTGCTGGGGTGAGACATAGAACGGCGTCGACACCGGCTATCCGTCCCTTTCTGTCAGTGACGAGTGCATCGGAGAAGCATCAGGACCGGTCAGAGAAGCGCGGCGCGCGGGCCGTCGGGCTGCTCCAGCCGGCGCTCCAGGATCGCGCGCGCGATCTCCGAGGATTCCGTGTCGTTCAGCCTGCGGAAGCCCTCGTCGGTGATGACGGTGACGATCGGATAGATCCTGCGGGCCACGTCGGGGCCGCCGGTCGCCGAGTCGTCGTCGGCCGCGTCGTACAGCGCCTGCACGACCAGGGTGAGTGTCTGCTCCTCCGTCAGGTCGTCGCGGTACAGCTTCTTCATCGATCCACGGGCGAACACGGAGCCGGAGCCGGTGGCCGCGTAGCCGTGTTCCTCGGAACGCCCGCCGGTGACGTCGTAGGAGAAGATGCGGCCCTTCTCGCGGTCGAGGTCGTACCCCGCGAAGAGCGGGACGACCGCGAGCCCCTGCATGGCCATCGCCAGATTGCTGCGGATCATCGTGGAGAGCCTGTTGGCCTTGCCCTCCAGGGAGAGGGTGGCGCCCTCGACCTTCTCGAAGTGCTCCAGCTCCAGCTGGAACAGCTTGACCATCTCCACGGCCAGGCCCGCCGTGCCGGCGATGCCCACCGCGGAGTACTCGTCGGCCGGGAACACCTTCTCGATGTCGCGCTGCGCGATCATGTTCCCCATGGTCGCGCGCCGGTCACCGGCCAGCACCACTCCGCCGGGGAACGAGGCCGCGACGATCGTGGTGCCGTGCGGCGCCTCGATGGCGCCCTGCAACGGCGGCAGGCTGCGGTTGCCGGGAAGGATCTCGGGTGAGTGGTCGGACAGGAAGTCCATGAACGAGGACGAACCCGGCGTCAGGAAGGCAGCTGGTAGACGCCCGGTGCTACGAGTGTTGGCTTCCACGCGTTTCCCTCCAGGTATGCGATGGCCCTGCGCAAGGAGTCAGGATCATCCCCCAACTTGCCGATGGCCGAATTGCGGTTGAAGCAGTACGCCACGGACCCTACCCGCACTGTGACGGTGATCAACATGATCCCGGGTGCCGAAGCACATCCGTGGGATGCCCCTGTACGGGCGGGGGCATCCCACGGAGTGCGCCGCCGGCGGAGCGGTCCGCCGGCGAGCGGTCACGATCTCCGGCTGTTACTCGCCGCCCTTTTGAACGAACGATCGAACGAAATCCTCGGCATTGGACTCGAGTACGTCGTCGATCTCGTCGAGGACGTCGTCGACGTCGTCGCTGAGCTTCTCCTGTCGCTCCGCGAGGTCCTCGGACGCCTGCGCCTCCTGCGCCTGCTCCTCGGTCTCCTCGGTGGAACGTGTCGCCTTCTGCTGTCCGCCGCCGGTGTCCTTGGTCGCCATGTAGCTCACCCCGCTCGGTTCGAAGCACTTGATCAGACCCTACCTACGGGGTCCGACATTGGCCCGGTACTTTCCTCAACGTCCGGAGGTCATCTGATTGATTCCCAGCCGGAGCGCCTTTCAGCCCCCCGTCAGCGTCCGGACCAGCTCTTCCGCCGTGCGGCAGCGGTCCAGGAGGTCCTTGACGTGAGCGCGTGTACCCCGCAGCGGTTCCATCGTGGGCACCCGTTGCAGAGAGTCACGGTCGGGCAGATCGAAGATCACGGAGTCCCAGGAGGCCGCGGCGACGTCGTCCGCGTACTGCTCCAGGCAGCGGCCCCGGAAATAGGCCCTGGTGTCCTCGGGCGGCTTCGTACGGGCCCGCTCGACGTCGCTCTCGTCGAGCAGGCGCTTGATCTTGCCCCGGGCCGCCAGACGGTTGTACAGGCCTTTGTCGGCCCGTACGTCGGCGTACTGGAGGTCCACCAGGTGCAGGCGGGGGGCGTCCCAGTCCAGGCCGTCACGGCGCCTGTACCCCTCCATGAGCTCCCGCTTGGCGATCCAGTCCAGCTCCCCCGACAGGCTCATCGGGTCGTTCTCCAGGCGGTTCAGGGTGTCCTCCCAGCGGGCCAGGACATCCTTGGTCTGCTCGTCGGCGTCCGCCCCGTACCGCTCCTCGACGTACTTGCGGCCCAGCTCGAAGTACTCCATCTGGAGCTGTACGGCGGTGAGTGTCCGGCCGCTGCGGAGCGTGACCAGCTGCTTCAGCGTGGGGTCGTGCGAGACCTGGTGCAGGGTGCGGACCGGCTGGTCGACGGCCAGGTCGACGTTGATGAAGCCGTCCTCGATCATGGCCAGCACGAGCGAGGTGGTGCCGAGCTTCAGATAGGTCGAGATCTCGGAGAGGTTCGCGTCCCCGATGATCACGTGCAGCCTGCGGTACTTCTCGGCGTCGGAGTGGGGTTCGTCGCGGGTGTTGATGATGGGGCGCTTGAGTGTGGTCTCCAGGCCGACCTCGACCTCGAAGTAGTCGGCACGCTGGCTGATCTGGAAGCCGTGCTCATGGCCGTCCTGGCCGATGCCGACCCGGCCCGCGCCGGTGACGACCTGGCGGGAGACGAAGAACGGCGTCAGATGGCGCACGATGTCCGAGAAGGGAGTCTCCCGCTTCATCAGGTAGTTCTCGTGCGTGCCGTACGACGCGCCCTTGTTGTCGGTGTTGTTCTTGTAGAGGTGGATCGGCTGGGCGCCGGGGATGGCGGCGGCCCGTTCGGCCGCCTCCGCCATCACCCGTTCGCCGGCCTTGTCCCAGAGCACCGCGTCCAGCGGGTTGGTGATCTCCGGTGAGCTGTATTCGGGGTGCGCGTGGTCGACGTACAGCCGCGCACCGTTGGTGAGGATGACATTGGCCAGGCCGATGTCCTCGTCGGTGAGCTGGCTGGAGTCCGCGGTCTCACGGGCGAGGTCGAAGCCTCGCGCGTCGCGCAGCGGATTCTCCTCCTCGAAATCCCAGCGGGCGCGGCGCGCCCGGTGCATCGCCGCCGCGTAGGCGTTGACGATCTGGGACGAGGTGAGCATGGCATTGGCGTTGGGTTGACCGGGGACGGAGATCCCGTACTCCGTCTCGATGCCCATTACTCGCCGTACGGTCATGCGGCCCTCCTTGCCCGGCGGCGCTCCCGTCCGGGAGCGGCGCTCAAGTACCGCTGCTGGTCCGGTACGCGTGCGGTGCCCGTACCCGCGCTGCGCGACTCGGCGGTACCGCAGAGCCTAGAGCGCCTCTGCGCCGGTGGGGAGATCAATTACGTCATTGTTCGGGTGTGGCCGGACTTCCGGGAAAACGCCCGGCTGCGGACGCCCTTCCGGGAATCCGCAGCCGGTCTGCGTTTTACAGGTACTGTCCGGTGTTTGCCACCGTGTCGATGGAGCGACCGGTGTCCGCGCCCTGCTTTCCGGTGACGAGCGTACGGATGAAGACGATCCGCTCGCCCTTCTTTCCGGAAATCCTGGCCCAGTCGTCCGGGTTGGTCGTGTTGGGCAGGTCCTCGTTCTCCTTGAACTCGTCCACGCAGGCCTGGAGGAGGTGGGAGACGCGCAGGCCCTTCTGGCCCTGCTCGAGGAATGCCTTGATGGCCATTTTCTTTGCCCGGTCCACGATGTTCTGAATCATCGCGCCGGAGTTGAAGTCCTTGAAGTACAGGACTTCCTTGTCGCCGTTGGCGTAGGTGACCTCGAGGAAGCGGTTCTCCTCGGATTCCGTGTACATCCGCTCCACGACCGACTGGATCATCGCGTGGGCGGCGGCCTCCTTGGAGCCCGTGTGCTCCGCCAGGTCGTCCGAGTGCAGCGGCAGCGAAGGCGTGAGGTACTTCGCGAAGATGTCCTTCGCGGCCTCCGCGTCCGGACGCTCGATCTTGATCTTCACATCGAGACGGCCGGGCCGCAGGATCGCGGGGTCGATCATGTCCTCACGGTTGGAGGCGCCGATGACGATGACGTTCTCCAGGCCCTCCACACCGTCGATCTCGGCGAGCAGCTGGGGGACGATGGTGTTCTCCACGTCCGAGCTGACACCGGAACCACGGGTGCGGAAGAGGGATTCCATCTCGTCGAAGAAGACGATGACGGGGGTACCCTCGCTCGCCTTCTCCCGGGCACGCTGGAAGACGAGGCGGATGTGCCGCTCGGTCTCACCGACGTACTTGTTGAGGAGCTCGGGCCCCTTGATATTGAGGAAGTAGCTCTTCCCCGCGGGCTGTCCTGTGACCTCGGCGACCTTCTTGGCCAGCGAGTTGGCGACGGCCTTGGCGATGAGTGTCTTGCCGCAGCCTGGAGGGCCGTAGAGCAGGATGCCCTTCGGCGGACGCAGTTCGTGCTCCTTGAAGAGGTCCGGGTGGAGGTACGGGAGCTCGACCGCGTCGCGGATCAGTTCGATCTGGTCGCCCAGACCGCCGATCTTGTTGTAGTCGATGTCCGGGACCTCTTCGAGGACGAGCTCTTCGACCTCGCTCTTGGGGACCACTTCGTAGACGTAGCCGGACCTGGGTTCGAGCAGGAGGGCGTCGCCGGGACGGATGGTGATGTCCAGCAGCGGCTCGGCGAGCCGCACCACCCGTTCCTCGTCGGTGTGCCCGACCACCAGGGCGCGTTCGCCGTCCTCGAGGATCTCCTTGAGGGTGACGATGTCCCCGGCCCGCTCGAATTCCATGGCCTCGACCACGTTGAGCGCCTCGTTGAGCATGACTTCCTGGCCTCGCCGGAGGCCTTCGAGCTCGACGCTGGGGCTGACGTTCACCCGGAGCTTGCGGCCCCCGGTGAAGATGTCACAGGTGTCATCCTCGTTGGCCTGCAGGAAGACACCGAAGCCGGCCGGCGGCTGTGCGAGCCGGTCGACCTCCTCCTTGAGGGCCACGATCTGGTCGCGGGCCTCCCGGAGTGTGTTGGCGAGCCGCTCATTCTGCGCGGACACGCCTGCCAGGTTGGTCTGCAACTCGACGATCCGCTCTTCGAGAATCCTCGTATGACGCGGAGAGTCGGCGAGCTTACGTCGCAGGACGGCGATTTCCTGCTCGAGATAGGCAACCTGGCCGGCTGGGTCTTCTGACCCCCGCCCGGGCCGGATGCCGCGGTTGATGTCGTCGTCGTGGGCTGCCACGGTCCTCACCTCCTCCAAGGGGAGCTGGACGCTTCCTGACCCTACCTGGGTGGGTGATGATTGAAACCCCTAGATCACAAAGACCCGGGACTCTGTCCGATCTTCACCCTTGCGCTCTCCCTCACGCCAAGGGAATACCCACCCTTCGCCACCGGAAAGCCGCCGGTTGTATCGTCGAAGTGTTCAACACCCGTCAGGGCTGGCTTCAATTGGTGCAGATACGCAGGGAACGGCAGGACACATGACCGTGCAGCAGGACGCTCCGGGCGACAGCGGAACGCAGGACCTCGAGGTCTGGATCGACCAGGATCTCTGTACGGGCGACGGCATCTGCGTGCAGTACGCCCCCGAGGTGTTCGAGCTGGACATCGACGGTCTGGCCTACGTCAAGAGCGCCGACGACGAGCTGCTCCAGGAGGTGGGGGCCACCACGCCGGTGCCGCTGCCCCTGCTCCAGGACGTGGTGGACTCCGCCAAGGAATGCCCGGGCGACTGCATCCATGTACGTCGCGTCTCGGACAATGTGGAAGTCTTCGGGCCGGACGCCGAGTGAGGCTCAGACGCCCCGCGCGGCGCTCCCGGCGGGGCCGGCCGACTTGATGAAGGCGTTGCCCTTCCACTCCCAGCCGGCGGTCTCCCGCTCGTCGGGGCAGCAGCGCGGCACGTCGGCCGACGAGTAGCCGAGCAGGGTCGCCGACACCCGGCCGTCACGGACGGTGAAGTCGGTGACCGTCAGCTTCTGAGCGGGGTCCACCAGGGTCGCCACGACCCGGGGTGCGGCCCCGCTCGTCTGTGTCAGGACGTAGATGCCACTGGGCGGGGTGCCGGAGCCCGCGGCGCAGTGGACCACGGCGACGGTCTCGGGCCCGCCGTCCCCGTCGAGGTCTCCCGGGGCGCTTTCGGCCACGGTCTGCCCTGCGGCGCCGCAGTCCAGCGGGTAGGCCACGCCAACCGGGTCGGGTGCCTGCGCGGCCGGCGCGCCGCCCTGCTGGGCGGCGGCGCGGTGCTCGGACGCCGAGGCCGTCGCGGTGGCCGCGTCGGGCTGGAGCATTCCGGCGAGGGCGACGACGGCGGCCATCGCCGTGGCCGTGGCGAGCCAGTGCACCGGCTTGGCGTCGGTGTGCGCGAGGTCCGGGAGCGCGGAGGTCTGCACGCGGTATGTCTCCTGTGGTTCCTGGAGGCCTGGACAGGCGGTGCCGGACGGGGCCGGCGGGCGGGGGGTGGCCAGCATCGTGCCACACCTCACACCCGAGGGGAACGGCGGGGGGCGTCCCGGGCAGCGGAAAGGCGCCGCCGCCGGGCTCCCGGGTCGGTCCGGGGAACTCGGTGACGGCGCCTGCGCGTTGTACGGGTCAGTCGCGGCCCGTGTCCGGTCCGCTCCGCTTGCCGGGACCGTCGTAGTCCTCGCCGTAGGCGCCCTTGGACGGGCGGCGGCGGCGCAGCGGCGGCTCGACGCCGTCCGCGAGGCGGCGGGCGGTGACGAGGAAGCCGGTGTGGCCGATCATCCGGTGGTCGGGCCGCACGGCCAGACCCTCGACATGCCAGTTCCGGATCATCGACTCCCAGGGCTGCGGTTCCGCGAAGCAGCCGATCTCACGGATGGACTCGACGGTCCGCGAGAGCTGGGTCGTGGTCGCGACGTAGGCGCAGAGGATGCCGCCGGGCACGAGAGCCTTGGAGACGGCCTCCAGGCACTCCCAGGGGGCGAGCATGTCCAGGACGACGCGGTCGACGTCGGTGTCCGAGAGGTTGTCCTGGAGGTCTCCGACGGTGAGCTGCCAGGCGGGGTGCGGCGAGCCGAAGTAGCGCTCGACGTTCTGCTGGGCGATCTCGGCGAAGTCCTCGCGGCGCTCGTAGGAGTGCAGCATGCCCTGCTCGCCGATGGCGCGCAGCAGGAAGGTGCTCAGGGCACCCGAGCCGACGCCGGCTTCGACGACGCGTGCGCCGGGGAAGATGTCGCCGAAGGCGAGGATCTGGCCCGCGTCCTTCGGGTAGACCACGGCGGCACCGCGGGGCATGGACAGGACGTAGTCGGGGAGCAGGGGGCGCAGCGCGAGGTAGGCGACGTTTCCCGTGGTACGGACAACACTGCCCTCGGGAGCACCGATCAGCTCGTCGTGCGGGAAAGAACCCTTGTGGGTGTGGAAGTTCTTTCCGGCTTCGAGCGTGAAGGTGTAGTGGCGTCCCTTGGGGTCGGTGAGCTGGACCTGGTCCCCGACTTTGAATGGGCCGCGACGGCGGGCGGCACCGGTCGGTTCGGACATGTGACCAGCCTACCGGTATTTCGGGGGCCGCTTCCCGGGGCCTCGGGCCCCGGGCGCCCCGCTCTCAGGCGGAAGGACGGGCCATGGCCTTGATGAAGGCGCGCTCGACGTCGGCCGTGGAGAGGACGCCGTAGATCTCGCCGGTCTCCTCGACCACGAGGTACTCGGTGGCCGGGTTGGCCTTGAGCCGGTCCAGGAGAGCTTCGCCCGCGAGTTCGGCGGGGACCTTCATGCCGTCGGTGAGGTCCTGGGCGAGGCCGCTGACGGCCACCCAGGGGCGGCGGTGCTCGGGTACGCCCGCGATGGCGGCCTCCCGGACAAGGCCCTTGGGGCTGCCCACTCCGTCGACGACCACCAAGGCGCGGGCGCCGGCCTCGTTGGCGCGGCGGAGCGCCTCGGAGAGCGGGGTGGCCGCCTCGACGGGCACGGCGCGCCGGGTGAGGGTGCGGGCACGCAGTTCGGGGAGGTGCTCGCGGAGCCGGGCGGTCCGCAGGCTGTTCCCGGCCCCGGTCCAGATGATCGCCGCGAGGATCGCCGCGAGGAGGGCGTCGGTGACGGTCTCGAACCCGCTGATCTCTCCGGTGGCATCCCCGAGGACACCCGTATGGGTGAGCAGCGGGAGGCCGACGAAGACGGTGATGGCCAGGCCGCGGCCGACCCACGCGGCGGCGACGGTGCCGCTCATGGGCTTGCCGGTGATCTTCCAGACGACGGCGCGCAGCATGCGTCCGCCGTCCAGCGGGAGGCCGGGCAGCAGGTTGAAGGCGGCGACGATGAGGTTGGAGATCATCAGCCCCGCGAGGAGCACGCCGGGGACGGTGCCGGCCTCGACGAACTGGAGCGGGATGTAGAAGAGGCCGCCGAGGACCAGGGAGAGCAGCGGGCCCACGAACGCGAGGACGAATTCACGGCCGGGGGTCTCGGTCTCCTTCTCGATCTCGGAGACGCCGCCGAAGAACTGGAGCTGGATGCGGCGCACCGGCAGTCGGTAGCGCAGCGCGGCGACGGTGTGGGCGAGCTCGTGCACCAGGACGGAGGCGTAGAACGCGATCGCGAAGAAGAGCGCGACCAGGTAGCGGGCTCCGCCGAGCTCCGGCAGCACGCGGTCGAGCTGGCCGCCGAAGACCCAGGTGATCAGGGCCGCGACGACGAACCAGCTGGGTGCCACATAGACGGGCACACCGAAGGGGCGGCCCATGAGAAGGCCGCCGCCGGGATCTTCGGGGCGTCGCGGTCTGCCCTTGTCCGGTCCGGTGCCGGGGTCGGTTCCCCCTGCGCCGGGCTGCGGGCGCCCGCTGTCGCCGCTCTCGTCCACGGGGTCCCTTCGGTAGGTGGCCTGTGCCACGGTCTTGCTGTGTACGAGCTCTGTGGTCGATGGTATGCCGCCTGCTGTCAGTGGCGGGCCGTAGGGTCTTCGACATGACGTCCGTACCGCGCCCGCCTCAGCCACCCTCGTCCCTGTCGCCGTCGCGCGCGAGCGATTTCATGCAGTGCCCCCTGCTCTACCGCTTCCGGGTCATCGACAAACTGCCCGAGAAGCCCAGTGAGGCTGCTACCCGGGGCACGCTCGTGCATGCGGTGCTCGAACGGCTCTTCGACGCCCCGGCGGTGGACCGTACGGCGCCGCGGGCGAAGGCGCTGATCCCTGGTCAGTGGGACCGGCTGCTGGAGTCGAAGCCCGAGCTCACGGAGCTGTTCGAGGGGGACGAGGAGGGTGAGCGGCTCGCGGGGTGGCTGGGTGAGGCCGAGCGGCTCGTGGAGCGCTGGTTCTCGCTGGAGGACCCGACGCGCCTGGAGCCCGCGGAGCGGGAGCTCTTCGTCGAGACGGAGCTGGACTCGGGCCTGCGGCTGCGCGGTGTGATCGACCGGATCGACGTGGCCCCCACGGGCGAGGTCCGGATCGTGGACTACAAGACGGGCAAGGCGCCGCGGCCGGAGTACGCGGAGGGCGCGCTGTTCCAGATGAAGTTCTACGCCCTGGTGATCTGGCGCCTGAAGAACGTGGTGCCCCGCCGGCTCCAGCTGGTCTATCTGGGCAGCGGCGACGTCCTGACGTACGACCCCGTGCCCGCCGACCTGGAGCGGGTGGAGCGCAAGCTGCTGGCCCTCTGGGAGGCGATCCGGCTCGCCACCGAGACGGGCGAGTGGCGGCCGAGGCCGACGAAGCTGTGCGGCTGGTGCGATCACCGTGCGGTCTGTCCCGAGTTCGGCGGGACTCCCCCGGTCTATCCGCTGTCCGTCCGCCCGGCGGAACCGGTGGAGGGTGTGCAGGGCAGAATGGAGCCGGTGCGGCCCGGGGCCGGCCAACCGGTGGCCCTCGAAGGTCCTTAAGGAGATTACGTGGCTATCCGCGTCCTGCTGGTCGATGATCAGCCACTGCTGCGCACGGGCTTCCGGATGATCCTGGAGGCCGAGGGCGATCTGGCGGTGGTCGGTGAGGCCGGTGACGGTCTGCAGGCCATCGATCAGGTGCGGGCCCTGCAGCCGGATGTCGTGCTCATGGACATCCGGATGCCGCGGATGGACGGTGTCGAGGCGACCCGTCAGATCACGGGGCCCGGCCGGGACGGTCCGGCCAAGGTCCTGGTGCTGACGACGTTCGACCTCGACGAGTACGTGGTCGAGGCGCTGCGCGCCGGGGCCAGCGGCTTCCTGCTGAAGGACGCGCCGGCCAACGAGCTGGTGCAGGCCATCCGGGTGGTGGCGGCCGGAGAGGCGATGCTGGCGCCGAGCATCACACGCCGGCTGCTCGACAAGTACGCCGACCATCTGCCCTCGGGCGAGGACCCCGTGCCGGATGCCCTGCACACCCTCACCGAGCGTGAGGTGGAGGTGCTGAAGCTGGTGGCGCGCGGCCTCTCCAACGCGGAGATCGCGGCGGATCTGTTCGTGAGCGAGACGACCGTGAAGACCCATGTGGGCCATGTGCTGACGAAGCTGAGCCTGCGCGACCGCGTCCAGGCGGCGGTCTACGCCTACGAGAGCGGGCTGGTGCGCCCCGGCGCACAGTGAGGCGCGGCGGCGGGACATGAGAACCGGCGAGGGCCGGGGGCCGATCGGCCCCGGCCCCCCCCGGTGTGGTCAGGAGCGC
>NZ_JBSFDD010000017.1:0-51801 GCF_053593715.1 Streptomyces sp. NPDC002125
GCCAGGTACCGCGGCGAGACGAGGACCAGATCGTTCGGGGCGAACGTGTTCACGGCTTCCTGCCGCCCGTGTTGCGGGGTGCCGGCGGCGGTTTGGCCGGTGACGGTGCCTGGGAGCGGTGCGGCTTCTGGAAGTCCAGCGCGAGCTGCCCGGCGGCCGTGACCACGACGTCCTGACTCACGTACCTGGAAGTCCGCGCTACACGGATCAGGCGCTCCTTCTCCAGCATGCCGAAGGGCTTGGGGTGGATGGGCCGGCCGTCGCTGTCGGTGATGCGGACGGGACTCTTGAGCGGTGCGTATCGCCGGGTGCCGCCTCGGGCGATTCGTTCGAGCACGGAGTACTGGGCGGGCGACAGCTCCGGCAGGTCGGGCCGGTGTTCGGGGTGCTCTGTCAGGTCACGGATGATGGCGGATGCCGTGTACTGGCAGCAGGTCGCACTCAGTTCGAGGTGCTGGGCAGCGGTGGCCAGGCTTTTCGCCAGGACCGGTGCGGCCTCGGTGTGCCTCGCTTGGCGCACGAACTCCTCGTCGGCAGGCGGGCCGCCGGCGAAGTCCGCGCCGTCGAGCGGGTTGTCGCCCACGGCTCGTGCCAGCTGAGAGGCGGCGATCGAAGCGGACGCGGTGACGCCGCTGAGCGTCTCCAATGAGACCCGGCTGCCGGGCACGGCGGTGTACTGACTGCCGTCCAGGACGGACAGCCGGACCAGGGACCGGCTCACGAGGTCGTGGATGGCGAGGATCTGCGGGCCGACCTGCCGCAGCAGGTCACTGCCCGGCTCGGGGGCGAGCTCGGTGACCTTGGTGTGCAGGGCGGTGAAGTCGGCTCCGAGCTCGCGGAGAAGGTCGATCTGGAGCGGCAGGTCGATGTGGCGCAGGGAGATGATGGGCTCCGGTGAGTAGCGGATCCGCGCGACCTTGAAAAGGGGCGGCGCTGGAGGATCGGTCAGCGGCTTCGGGCCGCCGTCCGCGCGCTGGCAGGGGCGGGCGGCAAAACCGTTGTCTGCGGGCTCCCGGCGGCTGGAGGCAGGCCGATGGTGGAGGCCAGGGCGGCGGTTCCAGCCGAGGTGAGACGGACTCGGTCTTGTAGCGGCCCTCCGACAAAGGCGGGGGGTGCGGACTGCGGGGCGCGTTCGACGAGGTCGTTGGCCTCCAGCGACCGCAGCGTGCCGATCAGCACGCGGGCGTCCCGGAAATGGACGTAGTGCCGGCCCTGGGATGTGGTGGCCACGACGTGTCCGCGTGCGATCTCCTGCAGGGCGAGGTCCTGTGTGGCGGTCAGGTGCAGGTCTGGAACGTCGGTGGCGCTCCCGCGTCGGCGCCGGATCTCTCCGGCTACGCGCACGGCGCTTTCCACGGCAGCCTCTGGGGCCAGTGCGGTCAACGCCCGGGCCATCGGCAGACGTTGCTCTGTGCAGGCGGTGCTCAGGAAGGCGAGCTGCTGGAGGCGGACCGTCGCGTCGGCCACCTCGGGACTCTCATAGAGCCGCTCGTTGGTGAGCGCCTGAAGGGCGGTGCGGGTTGCTGATGCGAGTCGCCGTGCCGAGGCGATGTGGGCGTCGGGCTCGTAATACGTGCTGGTATGGAGATGAAGGTCGAGCATGTCGTTGTGGCGGGTGTACTGGTCCGCGAGCAGCAGCAACCGTTCGACCGACGTCGGCGGAGCGGGGACCTCGAACAGAAGGCCCTCGACGGGCGGTGTCGTCATGTGCGGCGCCGGGCAGCGGGTGCGGGCGGTGCGGAGGGTGCCGGAGCGGGTGCGCTGGGAGCAGCGGGAGGCCGCGGTGCCTCCAGCGCGGTGCGGGCTGCGGTCAGGGCCCGCCCGGCGTCGTCGAGGTGGGCCAGCAGGCGGCTGTGGTGGTCGAGCGAGTCGAGCTTGTGCTGCACCGTGGTGGTGAGGGCGATGAGTGGGGTGAGGGCCTGCGTGTAGTGGGCGATGGCCCGTCCGAGGTGGCCGGCGGTCGTACCGAGGATCTCGGCGGGCGGGAGGCCGGCGATGTTCGGGGCGAGCTGGTACTCGGCGTCGGCGGTCATGCGCGAGGTGAGGTGGCACAGCAGGCCAATGTGCCGCGTGGCGTTGAACAGGCCGGTGCCGTCCACGGTGATGTGGTGGTCGCGTATGTCCGCAGCTACGGCATCCACTGCGTGGCGCGGGGACATGTCATCGAGGTCGGTGGGTTCGTAAATGTGCAGGTCGTCTCCAGGAGTGTGAATCCGCGCTCGTCCAGCCCGTCCCGCAGACGGTTAGGGCGAGACGTTTGCTCAGGGGCTTTACAGGAAGCGGGCGACGTGCCCGGGAGGGGGTGCCATCTGGCCCGAGGCAGGCGACCGGCGTTTAGTTACCAGGCGCGCGCAGTCCTCCACCTCACGGGAGCGGACCGGCGCCGAGCCAAGCGGATACGGCTCAGGCGGCTTGCCCGAAGCCGGACTGTGTCGGCGCGTGTTTCGCGACGGCGCGGTCGGTGATCGCCTTCGACGCGCGGGCGGACGCTGCGGACAGTTCTTCCGCACCGGGCTCCCGGTACCAGGGGCGCAGGTCGAGCATGGCGGCGCGCATGCCGGTGGCGAAGCAGAGCGCGGTGCCCTTGGGCAGGGCGCGGATCGCGTCGGCGGGCAGGATCCGCTCCTGCCGCATCGACACCGAGGTCGACTTGCCGGACTCGGAGTGCGAGGTCGAGGTGGTCTCGACGTCGTGGTCGCCGATCAGACGGCTGAGTTTGTCGGCGAAGTCGGGGTCATCGATACCCGAACCGATGACCTTGACCGTCGAGGCGCTCCACATGGCGTCCATGCCGGCGTCACCCCAGACCTTCTGGCCCTGGCGGTAGCTCTGGAGGATGGTGATGGGGATGATGCCGCGGCTGCCGAGGTGGGAGTACAGGTCCGGAAGGTCCGAGATTTTGCAGACGTTGGCTGCCTCGTCGAGGATCGCGAGCATCGGCGGGTCGAGGCGTCCGCCGGCGCGTTCGGCCTGGGCGGTGGCGGCGCGCATCACAGAGTCCGCACATGCCGCGATCAGTGCCGAGGCCCCGCCGCCGCCGTCCTTGCTCAGCAGGAACAGCGTGTCGGTGGAGGTGACGAAGTCGGCGGGCCGGAACTCGGCGACGTCCTTCTGCGGTGTCACCCACGCGGCGATCTCGGAGTTGAGCAGGGCGGCGGCGTACTGGCGAGCGGTCTCGTAGATGCCGTCGCGCGTTTCCGGCGGCCCTTCGACAGTGCCCTTGAGCTGGGCGGCGACGGCGGCGAAGTCGTGGTCGCGGAGGATGTCGAGCGGGGTGCGGTCGGCGGGGAAGGCGAGCCACTGCATGATGTCGGTGATCGGCCGCTCGTCGAGGGCCGCGGCCAGGAGCAGCTGGGACAGGATGTTGCTGCCAGCCTTGGACCAGAAGTCGCCCTGTTGGGAGGCGTCCACCGAGGCTGCGAGGAAGTGTCCGGCGAGCCGGTTCGCACCGTCCAGGGTGGTGGCGCTGGCGAGGGGGTTCCACCACATCACGCGGGGGGCGTGAGCGATCTGCTGCGGGTCCATGGTCCACACCGTCCCGGCCGCCGCCCGGGCCTCGTAAGCGGTGGTGAAGGCGTCTCCGGCGGCCTTGTTCGAGGTGAGGAGTACCGGGCCGGGGGCGCTGAGCATGGAGGGGATGGCGAGCGAGGTGGTCTTGCCTGACCGGGGGGCCATGATCGCGACGGCGACGTCCTCGAAGCCCATCCGTACCTCGTGGCGGCTGCCTTGGAGGTTGCCGAGGAGGATGCCGGTGTCCTTGGCGGCGATGTGCTTGGCGTCCTTCAGGCTCGGGCGCAGGGAACGGGCCTTGGCGGTGATCGCCTTGGCCATCAGCGGCTCGATGTCCCGGGCCTTGGCCATGTCGGTGACCTTCTTCCGGCCGCCGCCTCGATTCTTGTACCGGACCCACAGGACACCTCCCGCCGTTCCAAGGGCCAGGAACAGGAGTACGGGGAGGATGCGGGTCCCGATGAGCAGGGACGTTTCCCCCGCGTGGGGCCAGACCTGCTCGGGGTGAAGCAGGGAGGCGGTCGGCTGGTAGGGGGCCCAGGCGGTGCTGGTGAGGTAGGCGGTGATGTTGCCGCAGAGCCAGGCGAGGTGGGCCAGGGGAACGACGATGGCGAGGACGCCGAGCAGGAGGCGCAGGACGAGGTCGTAGCCGTCGGTGTTGCTGCTGGAGGAGGAAGGGGGCAAGGGGCACGTGCTTCCGGGCGGGGACGGGGGTTCAGCGGCTGCGGCGCTTCGTGGCCGGCGACCGTCGCGAGGGGGCCGGACTCATCGGCGGGGCGGCCTGCCGGGCGGCGAGGGAGCGGACGCGTTCTTCCAGCGCCCCGGCGAGGAGTTCGGCGCGTACGTCCGTGGTCTGGCGGGTGACGATGTTCGGGTTACGGGTCGGGAGACTGCGTCCGCTGTCGATGCGAAGCACGGGCTTCGGGTCGGCGAGCGCAGCGGTGAACGCGGTGACCAGTCGGGCAGGGGTGTGCTCACCGAAGCGGGCCTGCCATACCGGCCGGTCCGGGCCGAGGGCGGCGGTGACGAACCAGGCGCCCGGTTCTTCCGCGCTGCCCAGCCGCTGGAGGTACGCGGTGCCGTCGGGCGATGCGAGGCCGTTGTCCGTAGAGGAGGGCGACCAGCCGATCCGTCGAAGCGGCTCAAAGGGATCCGAGGGGGCGTCCGCCGACGGGGCAGGGTTGGTGAGGGCGTCGGTCATGGCGGAGATGAGTTCGACGGGGGTGCGTGCGCCGAAGCTCGCATACCAGGCGGGCGTGTTCGGCTCCGCGAAGTGGCTCAAGGTCCACCACTGTCCGGCAGGGTCGGGCTCCAGGCGCAGGAGGACCTTCTGGTCGGGACTGGAGAGAAGGACGCGAGGCATCAGGGGCTCGTGGCCGTAGCTCCAGCCGCAGGCCCGGTGGAGAGGGACGGTGATCCAGGCGGGGTCGCCGCCGCCGGCGAGGTGGCGCGGGGTGACGAAGTCGACCTCGACGGTCTCGGGACTCGGGGACACGCTCACCTCCGGACCGGGGTTCGCCGGCCAGGTGCGGGGACCGTGGTCGGAGGCGGAGCCAGGGGCGAGGAAGTGTGCCGGGCGGCGGAGTTGATCTCGCGCAGGGTCTGGCCGTGATTGGCCCAGTCGTCGAGGTAGCTCCACGATTCGGCGTGGTGCTCGGCGAGTGCGTCATCGAAGACCGGGGTTCCGGGCTGGGCGTTGGCGGGGAGGCTGTCGCGGGTTTCCAGCCACTGCTCGTGCAGCTCGTCGAGCCGGTCGAGTGCGGTCTGGAGGACGCCCAGTTGGTAGACCCAGCGGTTTTGCACCGCGGTGGTGGGGAGGTTTCCGAGCTGCACTTCGGCCGTGGCCAGCAGGTGGCGGGCGCCGTCGCGGAGGTCCTCGAACGCTTCGGCGGTGTCGGCGTCGCGCTGGCTGGCGCGCATGCCGTAGGCGTGGTCGTCGTGGGGCCAGCCGTCGAGGTCGGTGTGTTCGTCGGAGTAGACGTCCCACGCGTCGAGGATCTTCTTGCTGTCGTTCAGGTAGCGGTCGAGGTGACGGAGGAGCTTGCGGTGTGCGGTGTGGTCGGCGGAGATGGTGAGGGTCCTGTCGGGATCAGCGGCGAACGGCCGGGCGAACGGCACGGGCCGTGGCCGGAGTGACTGCGGGCTGGGCCCGTTGCTGGCGGCGGCGGGCGGCGCGGGCCTGTACTCGGATGGCGTCGAGCCGGGTGCTGTGGGCTGCCACGACGTCCTCGGGCGTGAGCCGGCTCAGGCTCTGTTCGGCGCTGTAGTGGGCGGTCCGGTCGTACATGGCGCGCTGGAGCGGGGCGGGGTCGGCGAGCGCGGCGGCGAAGGCGCAGACGAGGTGTTCGGGCATTGACTCGTCGACGAAGGCGTGCCAGATCCGGGGCCCCATCGGCGTTTTGAACCCGGGCTGGCAGGTCTCGACGCGCCAGGACGACCTCCATACGCCTTCGTCCGTTGGCCGGTGTACGTGGCACATTCCGTCGGGGGAGTGGGCTGTGGTCTCTGATTCGAGAGCCCATCCCGCCGACTCCAAAGCCTGGAACGGGTCGGCGTGCTCGGTGGGTGTGGGGGCGATGAGGGTGTCGGTGAGACGGCCCAGGATTTCGGCGGGGACGAGTTCGCCGAACTCTGCGTACCAGCCCCGCTCGGTGCGGGTGGGTTCGGCCTGCAACCGCCACCATGCGGAGGTGGCGGACTGCGGGTCGAACTGCATGCTGTAGCGGTGGTCCGGGCTGCGCAGCACGATCTCGGGGCTGAGCGGGTCGGTCGTGCAGTTCCATCCGGCGGCGGCGAGGCCGTGGGTGACGTGGCGGGCGTCCCCGGGGCCGGCCAGGTGACGCGGGCTGGTGTCGAACGGAAACTGGGTGGCGTGCCTGTGGGCGAAGGCGGCGAGCTGCCGCTCGCTCACCGGCACCAGCTGCACCCCTGCTCGCTGTCGTACGCCTTGTTCAGGGAGCGCAGGTCATCGACGATGTAGTGGAGGGTGTGCTGGTCGGACTGTTGCAAGGCGGCGGTCCGCAGCTCTGCCACGAGGAGGGCGGTCTCGGCGGTGCGCGAGTCGTCGGGGTGGCTCTGTACTGTGCGGGCCAGGGCGCGCAGGACGTCGGCGAGCTGGACGGGGAGGCCGGTGTACTCGTCGAGAAGCGGCTCGACGAGCGCGAGGGCTTCCTCGGGGTCGGGATCATCGCGCAGGTAGTCGGTAAGGTCGGCGAGCGTTTCGGTCAGGGTGCGGATGGTGTCCGGGGTGGGTGCGGGCATCGGGCTCCTTCGAACGGGGAGGCGGGTCAGCGGCGGATCCGGGCGCCGCCGGCCGGGGCGTACGGGCGGGTGTTGGTCCGGGGCCGGGTGCTTTGCGCGCTGTTGCGGCCCCAGGTGGCGGCGCGGGCAGCCGTGACGCGGGCCTGCTGCCACGCGCTGAGCTGGGAGGGCTTGACGGAGACCGACCAGGTACGGATCTGCGCGCTCATGGGGACGCGTCCGCGCGGGCGCATCACGGGATCGGGCCCGGCGAGTTCGGCCGAGAAGGCTTGCACCAGGTGCATCGGCGTGTTCGGCGTGAAGCTGGCCGTCCAGCCGTTGCCCTGCTGGTCCTTGGCTCCGGTCCACCACATTGCCGAGCCGTCGGGGCTGTGGTGGTACTGCATCCACGCGGTGCCGTCAGGGCTGGTGGCCATGTAGTGCTCGCCCTTAAAACCCATGTCCCACTCCTGCTCCTTCAAAGGCGCCCAGACGTTGGGGGCGTGCGCGGAGCGGGGACGGGTGAGCGCGTCGGTCAGACCAGCGACGATCTCCACCGGCGTCTGCCGGCCCAGGTGAGCCGCCCACTCCCCGTTCGCCCCGTCCGCCCTGCCGTGGATGGTCCACCCCCCGGGCAGGACGTAAGGGTCGTAGGCGACACGAAGGGTGCGGTCCGGGCTCTCCATGTGCAGAGGGCCGCCTGTCTTGGACTTGTCCCGCCACCCCGAGGCGCGCAGGAACTCCGAGACGTGCCGGACGTCCCCGCCGCCGGCCAGGGCCCGGGGCTGGACCAGGTAATGCTGCTCGGCCTGCTCACCCGGACCCCAGCCGGACCACTGCTTCCTCTTCTTCACCGGCGCCGCCGAACCACGAGCGGTGCGGGGGCCGGAGGCTTTGCCGCAGTAGTGGAGGGCTGGGCGCCGACCTGCCGCAAGGTGGCTTGGTGTTCGTCCAGGTCGAGGGTGATGTCGTGCAGTTCGTTCGAGGCGCGGCCCAGAGCGAGCCACACCTCCGGGGGCAGGAGACCGCGTTCGGCCTGGTCCTTGGCGAACACACTGCCGGTGGTGACGAGGTGGGTGATGGCCCCGAGCACTCCGGCATCCGGATCGAGGATGCGGGCGATGACCTGCGCGGCCTGGGGCGGGGGAAGCTGGGAAAGGTGGTCGGCGAGCTGGCCGAGCCGGCGGGTGATGTCGTCGGCCAGTTCGACCGGGTAGGGGGCGGGGTGGGACATGCTCCTCCGGGTCGGTGGACGGTCAGTGGTGGTGGCGCTGTCCGAAGCGCTGCGTCTCGGCGAGGACGCCCTCCGGGCGAGCGCCGGCCAGGGGAGAGGCGCGGTCGGAGCCGGCCAGGATGCAGGCGCGCAGGTAGCGGCGGAACAGAGCGGTGGCGAGGCGGGGCTTGAGCCGGTGGCTGATGGGCGGGGGCGTGCGGGCTACGGGTTTCTCCGGGAATCGAGCGGGGCGACGCGGCCCCGGAGCGCGCCGGGGCCACCAGGTTTTGCGGGGTGCGCGACGGGCCCGTGCGAGGGGGAGTTGGCGCTGGCTGGTACCGGGCTCAACGGCGGCGGGAGGCTGGGGGTCGGGTGGGACTCGGCGGTGTGGAGGCCGCCGTCTGCTTCATCGCCCTCGGCCCGCCGGCACGCGGGTACCTGCCGGCACCGGCGGCACGGCGGCCGGAGCGGACGTGGGTGCGGCCCGGCCTGCGAGATGCTGAAGGGCGGTCCCGATACCGATCGCCTCCAGCTGCGGGCCGATCTCACGCAGGGCACGAGCCTGCGCCTGGGTATCGTCGCTGTTGAGGCTATAAATGCCGCTTTGCGGGTCTTGGACGAAGCCGTTGGCGGTGAGGACTGCTCCGGCACGGCCGTCCACAGGCGCGGTGGCGACGCTTCCGTCCGGCTGCCAGGTCAGGACGACCCGGTCAGCCTGGGAGTGCTGGATGCCACCCAGGGCGTTGTGCCGCACCCGGGCGAGCGCGGTGTCGTAGCGGGGGAGCAGGTCGCCGGCAACCTGCTCGGCGCTCAGGAACGGGTCGTCCGTCAAGGCGATGCCGTTGGGTTCGGGCACGGCGCGGTACGCCTCGTCGGGCAGGGCGCTGGGGGCGACTGCGGCGATGAGGAATCCGTTGCGCTCGTCATGCCGGTCGAGGACGACGAGCTGGGCGCCGTCCGGGCGGCTGAGGACGGCGGCCTGCTGGAGAGGGTGTTCGGCGAGAAGGTCTGCGACCAGGTCCAGGTCCCAGATCCGGTCGGCGAGGTTGTTGTTCGCGTCGGCCGGGACGGGGGAGCTGATCCAGGTGTCGGGGAGTTCGCCGGCGAGGACGTCGGCGTAGGAGGCGAGGCGCTCGGAGGTGTCGTGGTCGTGCATGGTGTCCTTGGGCGAGGTGGGAGTCAGCGGCGCAGTCCGGCGGCCACCGGGGGCGGTGGGGCAGGTAGCGCGCGGCGGGGGCGGGCTGGCGCACACGGCGGAGCGCTCGCTTTCGGTGGCGGGGACCTCTCCGCTGCAGATGTTGCGGCCCGGGGTGTGGTTCGTGCCGGTCGGCGAGCGGGTTGCGGGTGTCCAAGAGGTCGGTGCGGATGACGCACAGGTGCCCGTCGGCGAGGTAGCGCAGCCGCTGCGCGACGTGGGGGTCGGCTGCCTGGCCGAGCCCGTCGTGGAAGTCGGCGGTGGCCTCGGCTGTCGCGTCCGTAGTTGTGGCCTCCCGAATGCGCTCGGCGAGGGGCAATGAGACGTTTGTCCTACGGTGATCGGTGGACGCTGCGCGGGGGTGAGGGTGGCACGGCGGCGATCCGGGTCTGAGCCACCTGAGCGGCCGTGGTGTGCAGGTCCTGCTGGAGGGCGAGCAGGCGGCGGGCGAGCAACTCCAGGCGGTGAGCGGTGTCGACGGCTTCGGACTGGCGGGCGAACCGGTGTGCGGTGTGCTCGATGAGTCCGCGGACTGCGGCCAGCGGACCGGCCTGTTCGTCGGCGAGCTGGGTGAGGACGCTCGCGAGCTGGGCCGAAGCCGTCGGCGCCATCCGGAGGGCAGGCCGCGTGGTGGGCCCGGTGCGTACCGGGGAGATCAGGTGGAGGTCCTGTTCGATGCGGCGGGCTTCGTCCACGAGGCGCCGAAGGACGTCGGTGGGCGGAGCGTGCCACGTGCCGTCGAGGTGGATCAGGTTGGCGATCAGGTCGAGGCGCCCGGGCCGGGCCTGGACGGCGATCCACGCGCAGCCGCTTTCTTTGCCGGGGATCTCGATGCCGGCGGTCCGCGCGAGCCGGTGCGCGACTTCGGCCCACTCCAGCCCGGTCAGGTCCCGGTCATCCGGGTGCAGACGGACATCGAGATGGAGAATCGCCGCCCGGTCGTCACCGGGGCTGGCGGCGAAAGGATGCTCCAACAGGGCCTCTTCGACGTGATCGGCCCACTGCAGCGACGTCCAGGTCCTCTGCTCGTCATCCGCGATGAAGCGGTCCATACCGGGCCAGCGAGCGACGATCGTGCACTCCGGCAGACTCTCGTCCGGTGACAGGGGACGCGCCAGCGCTTCTTCGAGTGGGTCGTGCGGAGTGTGGGAGCGCCCGTGCAGGCGGGGGATCACCGGCCGCTCCGGACGTCGGCGATGTGGACGAGATGCCCGAGGGCGGTGGTGGTGTACCAGCCGCAGTCAATCAGATCGTCACGGCCGGCGAACCGTGCGAGGAGCGCGTCCTCCATGGCCCGGAGGTATATCAGGCAGTCCGGGCAGCGGCGTGAGAGGTGCACGAGATAGCGGGGGTGGGCGGTGACGTAGGACTGGGCGCCGCCAGTCGCATCATGCAGTCGCCATCCGTCCTCGTCGGTCGGGGTATGCCAGGACGGAGCGACCACGCGCATCGAATCTCCCCACAGTTCACCGGCGGCGACCCCTTTGAGGACGACGACGGTGTCGCCGGCCTGGAAATGCTGATGAGTGATATCTCGGTCGGGGGTGAGGGGGTCGGGAGTCGGCGCGAAGGCCGAGGTGGGCGGGGGCTGGAACATGCGGTTCCTTCCACACAATCGGTGGCGGGGTGGGAGGAACAATGGTCCGGAGGAACGCCGGTTTGGCTAACCGGCGTTTCCCGGCTATGTTCCCCGCGATCAGCGGAAGGGGTTCTCCGTCCCGCGGTCCGTCTCGGCAGCTGCGTCGAGGAGTTCGGGCACGTCGGTGCCCTCGGCGTCGCGCTGGTCGATCCACCACCCGGCCCGGGTGATCGAGCGGGCCTTTTCCTCCAGCTCCGCCCAATCGGCCTCGTCCCAACTCCCCTCCACGACCAGCACGGTGTGTGCGAGCGTCATCAGCTGGTGGCGGGACCGCTCGCCCCAGGCCAGAGCCCGCTCCGAACCCTCCAGGGGCGGCATGTCGAACTTCTCGGCCCACTCGGCGGCGGCCTGCTGCTCCTCGGCGCGCTTGGTGGCGAGCCACTTCTCCTTGGACTCGGTGTCGCTGTCGCGCGACGCCTTCCAGCATTCGGTGCAGTTCCTGCCCGCGAGCCATCGGGCGAAGCCGGCGCGGCGGTCGGCGGGACGGTCGGACAGATCATGGACGATCGAGTCACCGCACAGGTGCTCGACGGTCCATTCCGTGCGGACTCCCGGGTAATTCTGTTTCACGGGCGTTGTGTTCGAGGTCGCGCGGTTGTTCTGCGGCTTCAAATCGAGAGCCTCTCTGTTGGGGTGTGGTGGCCTGCGTCGTCTCAGCGTGTCCTGCGGATGGCGTCTGTGGCCGCCGTGGCGATGGCGGCGGGAGCGCTGGAAGGCCGGGGCAGGTGCAGCAATGTGGTCCCCGGCAGGTGCTGGGACTCCGCGGTGAGGGTGAGCTGGAGTACGGCGCAGCCGGCGGTCGTGAGCTGCTTGACGCGGGTGACGGCGTGAGCGGTTTCGTCGCTGTTGTAGCGGGCGTCGGTGACGATCACGAGGAGGCGGCCGGTGCCGGGGCGGCTGAGGTCGAGGCCGTGGTCGAGTGCGTCGATGGCGTCGCCGAGGTTGTGGTGGCCGCCGGTGGCATCGAACGTCGTCACGCGCTCCGGTGCTCGGTGGGTGGGTCGGGTCAAGGCGGTCAGGTGCTGGTCGTAGGCGATGGTGGCGGTACGGGAGTCGGGGTCGGTCAGGGCTGCTGCGCGTGCCACGATCCAGGCAGCGGCCGCGACGGGCGCGCAGGCGGCACGCATGGAGCCGGACACGTCGACGGCGATACCCACACGCAGCGGTGGGGCGGGGGAGTTCCGGCGGCGGGTGTGGGTGAACGGTTCCGCGGTGGGGACCGACCCGGCCGCGCGCTGAGCGTCGCGGGCGAGGGCCGCGCGCATGTTGAGGCGGCCGGGCGGGGTGGGGCTGGTGGTCCGCTCCTCGGTCCGCTCGCGGTAGGCGGCGGCACGCAGGGCGCGGCTCAGGCGCGCGGCGGCGCTCTGCTCGGCGGCGGTGGGCTTGCGGGTGCCGGTGACCGGGCTACTGCGGGGCGCCGGTGTGCCGTCGGGGTTGACGGTGGTGCCACGGGTGTTGAAGACCGACTTGGCGGTGGCGGCGGCCTTGCGTCGCTGGCCGGCCCGCTGGGCGCGGTCCTGAGCCTGCGCCTTGGAGCGCGCGGTCGCAGCGTTGGTCGCCGCGGCCTGTGCCGCGAGGTCGGCGGCGTCGGTGGCTGCCGTGCTGTCCATGACGACCGCCACGGCGCCGGACAGCAGGTCGGTGAGGTTCTCCGGCACGGGCAGGGCGGGCGCCGCAGTGTCCAGAGCGTCGCACCATTCTTGACCGTGCATGAGCATGGTCGTGGCGTCGTGGTCGGCGCACTGGTGGGCTGAGGTCCAGATGCGGGTGAGGGTGGCCAGCAGGGGTGCGCCCAGCACCTTCTCGCACAGATCGGCGACGGCCCGGGTCTCGCCGGCGTCCAGGATGCCGACGTCACGGCGGCCGAGGACCAGGGCCGCCACGCCGGCGGCGTGCTCGATGCCCTGGAGGGTGGGATGGGCGATGTCGGGCATGACCAGGGTTCGGGCACTGGTGCGCAGGTACGTGCGGTCCGTGGGCCGCGTGATCAGGTGTGCGCCTTCGACACGGCTCTCCTCCAGCAGCAGCGCGGCCTCCACGACGCGGGGGTCCGCTCCGGCAGGCTGCGTCCAGACGGAGTGGGCCGCGTGCGCGGCCTCGTGGACGAACACTCCCCAGGCGGCGGGATACCGCTCCTCGTCGCCCACGATCCGCGGATGGATCTCGTAGGGCTGGAGCGGGGCGAACAGACGGGCATCGATCTCGACCTCACCCAGGGTGGGGAAATAGGCGGCTGGCGCGCCGCTGCGCGTGCCGGGGCGGCAGGTGACGAGGAGGTCCTGGCGGCCGGAGAGGGCGATCAGGCGGTCGCCGAGTTCGGCTCCCACGCGCAGCCAGGCGGCCGGGGAGGAACGGGGTTGCGCGGGCGGGGCGCCGTCGTCGTCCCAGCGCGCGAGGTCGGCGTCGTCGTCCGGCGTGGTGGCGGGGGACTGGACGTGGTGGTGGGCGCTCATCGCGAGCGGCCCCGGTGCGCGGAGCCGGTGCTGCCCGGTGGCTGCCGGGCGGATGAGGCAGGGAGCTGCTTGCCGAGGGTGAGGGGCGCGATCTTCTTGACGCCGACCGTCTTGATGATGGCATCGGCGACGGCGTCGCGATCCTCCACAGGGGCGATGCCGACGAGGTTCGCGAGCGCGGCTTTGGTGCCGAGGACGGCCTCGGTCTTCTGGTAGCTGAGCAGCTCTCGCAGTTGGGGGGCCCAGCCCAGCTCGCCGAGCTCGACCTGGTGGGCAAGGTGTCGGGCGACCCGGACCACGCGGGCATCGATCCTCAGTGCCTGGGCGAGGTCATAGTCCGTGCCGATCTGGATCTGCACGCTGAACCGGGACGACAGCGCCTCCGTCAACACCGCCCCGTGAACGCCGGGATTGTGGCCCGCCACCACGTAGAAGCCCGGCTCGGCCTTGATCGTCTCGCCCTTGTGGGCCTTGACCTGGATCTGCCGGCGCCCGTCCATCGCGGGATACAGCGCCGCCAGGACCATCGGCGAGATCAGAGTGGCATCGTCGATCAGCAGGGCGCGGCCCTGGGTCATCGCGGTGACCAGCGGACCGTACTGGAAGACGTAGCCTCCGCTGTCGGCCTGGGTGTACTCGCCGATCAGGTCGCCGACCGTGGTGTCGCCGTCACCGGCGACGGTGAGCAGGTCCGGGAACGCCGCCTCGACCAGACTCGTCTTGCCGGTGCCCGGAGGACCGTAGAGCAGCACCGGCACGTCGGCGTCGCGCAGCCGATTCAACGCCTCGACGTCGGGCAGATCGGCCAGCTCCCTCGGGTGGTAGAGCTGGCCTCCGGCGCGGCGGATCGGGCCGGTTTGCCGGGGCGTGGCTGCTGCGGTAATGGTCGTGCGGGCCGTGGCCGCCTGCGAGCGGGGAGCGTGGGTGCCCGGTGGGCTGATCACAGCGGTCTGCGCGGCTGCGGCGGTTTTCGAGTTCCTGCAAAACTTAGGTTGTCCGGTTCCACATTGGTCGGCCTCGCCGCGTCGCACCAGGGTGAGCGCGGCGTTGCGGACGGCGCCGTGGGAGTGGCCCAGCTGCCTGGCCATGACCCCGATGGTGAGCCTGTCCAACGGCCGGTCGACTAGCAGCTGGGCGACCTTCGCCCGTAGTTCTCCGCCCTTGGTGCGCGCCGGACTGGTAGGCGTTCCGGGTGTGGTCAAAACAAGGCCCCTTCAACAGGTGTGGGTGCGGGCGGGGTTGGCGATGCGTCGGAGAGGCTGGCCGCTCGCGGAGCGGATCACGGACGGTGCCGACATCGGCGACCGGGCCAACCGGGGCGTACCGCCGGCGCTCACCGGCCGACCGAGGGCTCGGTCCAGGTGCACGGCATGGCCGGCCACGAGCAGCTCGCTGGCTGCCGAGCAGGCCCGTGCGTCCGCTCCGTACCGGGTTCCGTCGCTCGGCAGGCGCAGCCTGGCGTCTCTTCGAAGCCGTCCTGGAGCAGGATCCGCCGGGCGGCGGCGTTGTAGCCGGTGGTGGTGATCTCACCGGTGATGGTGTGCCGGATCGGTATGAACGGCTCTGCTGGTGCATCGGGCAAGGCGGATCTCCTATCGGTGGTGGCGGGAAAGCGATGGGGTGTTGGGCGAAGGCGAGGCGGGCCCGCTCGGAGGCTGGGGCAGCCCGGGCTGGGCGGCGGGTGCGGGGGAGGGCCGGTCGACGACGCCGTGATCGAGCGAACGGGTCATCTCGTTCAGGCGCGTGCCGTGCTCCAGCCACTGGTCCAGCAGCTCACTGGCGGCCCGGTCCTCTGCGGGCGGCGTGAGGGCGAACGTTTCCTCGGCATGGTCGAGGACGGCGGCCGACTGTGCGGACAGGGACCCGGGAAGTGTGCTGCGCAGGTGCCGGATCAGGTACGGCGCGTGCTGGCGGAGAGCGGATGCCAGAGGCATAAGGTCGGCATGCTCCGCACTGCTACGCGCCTCGCGCGCCTGCGCCAGCGTGGTGGCCAGCATCAGCAGATGGGCCTCGGTCAGGGCGCGATCGTAGGAGGGCAGTACTTCGCGGGTGATCTTCTTCAGCGCCGCCTGCTCGGTGGGAGCGACGATGCTGGCCGGCGGCTGGATGCCCAGGGAGGGGAAGTCGATATGGGGAGCGAGGGTGCCGACGAGGAGCTGCTTGTCCCACGGCCGCTCGGCCACTATCAGTTCCCGCCCGTCCTCATGGGCGAGGAACGCCGCGGCCGACATCTGTGCGCCGTAGGCCCCTACGGTGTAGGACAGCGAGCCGTCAGGTGCGGACCATGCCCAGCGCAAGCGCTGGCGTGCGTCGGACTCGGGTAGCTGGAGGTTGCCGATCTCCACCTCCCACGTCCCGTCGAGTGCCTGGGCGATACGTCGGGCGGCGTCTCCGATGAAGGGCCGGCGCGTGATGTCGACGGTGATCCCGAAGTGCTGGGCATTGCGGTACAGGGTGTCGATCGAGTGCTGCGCCGTGGCCGGGGTGTTCAGCGCCAGGACGTGGATGCCCTCGTGGTGCTCCTCGAAGGCCGAGAAATCCAGCGCGGTGCGGGCCCAGTCGGCGCCGGGGCCGTGGGGCAGGGCGACGAGCCCGTCCTCCCGGCTCAGGTACAAGGTGATGTGGGCGGTGGCGGCAGTCAGGGTGTCTCCGGGTGGGTGCGGGGGTGGCTACGGGCGGCGCGCGGTCGGCGTGGTGCGCTGCGGTGGCGCGGCCGGAAGTGTCGTCCCTGGGGCGGGGCGTGGGCGGACCCGCAGCACGGGGGTGCGGTGCGGCGGCAGGACGGCCACGGTCGCGCCGAGGTCCTCGGCAGCCTCGTGCACTTCACGGGTGAGGAAGTCGAGCTGCCGGCCGAGCGCGGCGAGCCGGACAGCGATCTGCCGGCCCTGCACGGTCTCCAGCGCGGAAGCGAACTGGCTCGTGGTCTCCACGAGTTCCTGGAGACGGATCATCGGGCCCGCGTTGTACCCGCGCTGGGTGGCGGTGAGTAGCGCGTTGGACGCGTCCCCGGCGCTCTGGGCCTCGATGACGTCCCGGACGAGTTCCTGCAACGAGACCTCAGGGGCGGGTGCCGGGCGGTTGAACCGGGAGACGTCCGCGCGCAGCACACCGGGCGGGACCGCGGCGGGCAGCGCCTGCCCGGCCTCGCAGTCGTGAACATGGTGACCGATCACCTGCCAGCCCGGTGCGTCCGGGTCACCTCGCAGGGCGACCACCGTCGAGTCGTCGTCCTCGACCAGGTACGCGAGGGTGATCGGCTGCCCGTCAGCGGCGTGCCACGACTCGGTCAGCTCCAGCTCCCCGCGCCGCTGCGCCGCCTGGGCCCGCTCGGTCCACGCGTGCTGTTCCTCACTGCTCAGCGGAGTCTTGTGGTGGGGCCGCTGGTCCTGGTCGGCGAGATTGCTGGCGATATAACCGTGATCTGCCCAGGTCGCGAGGTGGGGCCACAACGCGGCATGCTGCGCGCGTTCGGCTGCCGAGCCGGGGGTGGCGGGCTGGTCGAGGGCCCGGCGGATCTCGGCAGTGGAGGCGGCGAGGCCATCCAGCACGGTCCGCCATCCGGTGAGGTGCCGGGCGGGCGGCAGTTCGTCCAGCGCCCGGCGAGCGGAACCGAGCAGCGCGTCGGCGTACGGGGCCAGGTGCTTGGCGTACGTCTCCACAGCCGCCTGGTCACGGTGGGCCAGGGCGGCTGCGGCGGCGCCTGCGTGGACGGTTCGCCCGTAGCGGTCGCGTGTGGTGTCGAGTGCGGTCTCGGTCTCGCAGCCGATGACGGACATCCGCAGCCGGAAGTCGCGTGCCCGGTGCGCGAGGTCGGCCGCCGAGAGCCGAGGGGTGGGGCCGTTCACGGATGTCATCGGGACCGCCCCCCGCCCGAAGCCGTCAGGTGGACCGTCGGTGCGTAGGAGGGCTTCGGTGGAATCGGCCGGGCCGACGGTGGCGAGGTGGCGGGCGCGGTACCCCTTTGCGTCGTCCGGCCGGCGGCGGCCTGTGCAAGACGGCTGCGGCGCTCCATAAGGCCGTTCGACGGGGCGGGCCGTGGTGGGTCGGTAGAGGCGGCGGGGTCGAGAGGGATGTCGGCCTGCACGGTGTATCCCTGGCTGCGCAGGTCGTGCACGGCCTGCCGGGTGCGGCGGATGCCCTCGCGCTCGGGTTCGCTGAGCCGGAACAGCCCAGGTTCGTCGGGTACGGGTTCGAACTGCTCGCGGAGCAGGAACCAGTGGGCGAGGTGCGGAGAGATGGAGGGGGTGAAAGAGGCGACGAAGCCGTGTTCCTTGCGGGTACCGAAGACGAAGTGGGTGCCAGGTTCCAAGAGGGTGGAGTTCTCCTCACATGGTCGTTGGTGGAGCAGGTCAGCGCCGGGGAGCGGGAGAGGAAGGGCTCCGGGGACGAGGGTGGGGGTCCGTCGCCGTGGCGGGGCGTGAGGCTCTGGCATCTGCTGGGGCCGGGGCGGGAGCGCTCCGGGACCGGGTGCGGCGTATGGGCTGCATGCCCGGTGGGGGTGCGAGGGAGGACCAGGCTCCGTGGTGGTCGTTGAAGGGGGTGTGTGGGTGGGTGGACCAGTCCACGACCGGGCCGATGCTCTCGTGGAGCAGGCTGATCACCTCGATGCCCTGCCGGTGCAGGACGTAGCCCCAGTCCATGTCCTGCGCGTCGGCGGTCTGGTCGGTGACCGTCATGCGCACCGGTGGGGAGCCGTCCGGAGTGATCAGGTGGTCCAGCGTGCGGCTGGGCCACTGCTCTGTGCCGATCAGCGCGGTGATGAGCGAGGGCGGGGCGCCGTCGAGGAGGTCCGTGCCCAGCTCCTGCCAGCCGACGGCGACGTCGTCGATGAGGTGACGGGAGAGGGCTTCCAGGTCGCGTCCGAACCTGTGCTGGTAGGCGGCCAGGAGCAGAGGCAGGTGGTGGCTGGGGACACCGTCGTGCTGGACGTAGATCCCTTGGTAGCCGGTGGGGGTAGGGCGGGCGATGAAGGAACGGGTCGACAGAGAGGGCCTCCGAAGGGGGTGGACGGTTACCGGCCGGGTGCGGGGCCGGCGGGCGGGGCGTGCGGTGGGCGCGGGGGAAGCCCGGTCGCGATCGGTGCTCGATCTGGCAGATGCGGCACCGGCGCCGGATCGTAGGTGGCGCGCAGGGTTGTCAGATCGGCTTGGTCCGCGATGGCAGCCACGGACAGGCTGCGGCTGGCTGCTTCCATCAGCAGTTTGGGCGGCGAGCCCTTCGCCGCGCCGCGGTGCTGACCGCGCCACTGGGCGGCGGCGTAGAGGTACTCGCTCACCGCCCGGAGGGCGGGCTCGGCGGCATCCAGAAGGTGCTGGGTGACGGCGCTGACCTCGGCGTGGCTCTGTGCTGCGGCGAGTGCGGCCAGGTACGGGGCGAGGTCAGGGCTCGGCACGGGCTTGTCCGGCAAGGGATGCTCGGCCAGGAACGGCTTGGCGTCCCGCCTCGCCCACCGGAGCAGGTCACCGCGGGTGGCGATGCCGTAGCGGGCGGCGGCGATCTGCTCGGCGTCGCGGCCGACGTTGTCGTACAGCTCGAAGTCGGGATCCTGGGGCATGGGTCCTTCTAGACGGAGGTGCTGGGGCCGGCAGCCTTGGCGTCGGTGCGGCGGCAGCCGTAGCCCAGCAGGCTGGAGGGCTCGGGCACATTCGGGACGGCGGCGATGTCCGAGCAGGTGAAGGTGTAGGTGAAGGCGGGGCCGGGGGCGGTGCCGAGCCAGGCCCGGTCCTGCTTCTCCGGCACGATCCCCAGGCCCGGTGCGCTCACCGCGTCGTGCTGGGTGTGGGTGTGGGAGAAGACCACGAGTGCCCCCACGGTGGTCTTCAGCGCGTAGGCGTCGGCGAACTGCGGGTCGACGGCAGCGAAGCGGGTGGTGCCTCGTGGGCCGAACTTTCCCTGCGTTTCGTCGTGCATCTTGATCTGGCGTCGGGAGGCTTCCGACGGGGTGAGGACCTTCTTCCCGGTCTGCTCGCCTCCGGTGGCGTAGTTGTCGGTCACGGCGGAGCGCAGCACGCCGACTGGCGCGGCCAGGGATGACGAGGTGGCGTCCACCGCCGTGGCGTACCCGTCCTTGTCGAGCGCGATCTGCGGAAGCTGTTCGGGATCGTCGAGGTCGATGGTGGCGACCATCTCCCACTGCTTGGACTGGGTGCTCTGCGCCATGATCAGGACGCGGGCGTACTGCTGCAGACTGCCGGCCCGGGTGACGGCGGCGAACCATCGCTGCTGCCCGTCCTTCAGCCGCGGGATGTACAGGTCGGTGGCCGAGAGGTCGTACGACCACGGTCGGTACGGCTCCCGGTCGGCCTCGGGCAGGGCCTCGTCTTCCTTGATGTCAGCCAGCGACATCGCGTACCGGGGTCCGCCCTCGACGCTGTCGAGAAGGGCGCGATCCTGGCTGAGGCGAGCGAGGTTGTTGGTCTTTGAGTAGCGGGCGAGGGCCTCGCGTGCCTGCGCGGGGGTGGGCGCGGGGGTCGATGTCGGCTTCGGCGCAGTGCTGGCCCGGGGTGCGTGCCCGGCCTCGGCGGCGCGAGGGTTGTCGGTGCAGCCGGTCACGGCCAGGGCGAGGCAGGCCACGCCGACCATCAGCGGCAGGGGGCGACGGATGATGTGGATGTGGGCTCCAGTGGTCTTCGAGCGGGGAGGTCAGCGAGCGTGCCGCTGCTGTGCCGGGGGGAGGACAGGCGGAGGGAAGGGCGCAGTTCGGGGCGGGGCCGTTGGTGGCCGGGGTGCCGGCGGTTGCGGATCCAGTGCCCGCATCCGGTTCTCGGCGACGTGCAGGGTTTCTCCGACGTTTCGGATCTCGGCTGCGGCGTCGGCGAGGTCGTACGACAGATCGAAGCCGTCGTCCTGTTCCGCTTCCTTCGCCTTCTCCGCGGCTGCCTCGAAGAATTCGCCGAGCCGCTCCAGCAGGCCGTGGGTCGGCTCCAGGATCTGGTGGAGCAGAGCGGCGGCGTCCGCGTGCGAGTTTGTCCCGTTGAGCTGGTCGGTGAGAGCGAGGAGCACGTCGCCGTAGGCGTAGGTGGTTCGGTCTGCTCTCTCGGCGACGTCCCGATCCTTGGACGAGTGGGGCGGATGGGCTGCGCGCACGGGTGGGTTTTCGTTGGGCGCGACGGCGTGGGGCAGCAGCCCGAGCTGCGCGAGGTGATGGTCGAGGGCTGCGATCAAGGGCTGGACGCTGCCACCGTGGCGGGCCTCTGGTTGTTCGGGGCGATCGGGGTAGGCGGGGGGAGTCGAGTCGTAGATGCGCTCGAAATAACTTGACCGGTCGCTGTTGCGTTCACGGGTCACGATCCAGCCCTCCGGGTCTCCGGGCGGGCGCTCGGACGGCGGCTCTTGCGGCGGGCCGATGATCAGGTAGCTGTCGTCGGGGAGCGACACGCGCACGATGTAGGCGCTGAGACCGAACTCGATGTCACACTCCAGCCCGCGCTCTCGTAGGGGTGTGGTGATGTGCGCGTGGCGGCGCCACAGCTCCTGCCACCACGGGGTGTTCACGTTGCGGTGGTCAGGAAGCGGGGCGAGGGGAGTCGCGCGGCGAGTGTCGGGGGTGTTGTCCTCGTCAGTGGCCACGGTTCCTCCTGCGGGAGGCCGGTGAGCGGTGCGGCGGAGGTGTCCTGCGGGCAGGGCCGGCTTCCAGCTCCGGAAGCGCGGTGAAGTCGAGTTCGTAGGCGTCGTAGGTGGCGATCAGGTGGTGTTCCAGATGGGCTTCGCGGTCAGCGACCTGCGCCATGAGGTCGTCGTGCTCGGCCCGGCACTGCTGGAACTCGGCCCAGTCGGCGTCGCTGAAATGAGCGGGGCGGTTCAGGGCATTCCTTGGGGGACGTGGGTGCGTTGGGCTTCGGGTTCGGTGCGGTCAGCGGCGGCGACCGTCCGGCGTGGGGGGTAGAGGCAGCGGCGGGCCTTCCTGACGGGTGAGCGGCGCGAGGAAGCGCTGGAAGGCGAGGTGGTCGTCGAGTTCCTTGGCCGCGTCCCGCAGGGATTCCGAGGAGCGCCGCAGGAAGGCGCGGGCTGAGGCATGGTCGATGACCATGCGGTTCTTGAGGTAGTGCCGGTCGGTCGGGTTGGCAGACCGGGGCAGTGCCAGGGCACACTGCGCAGTTTCGGTGAAGTGCGGGGCTGCGTGGCTCGATATAGTCGCCGCCGTGGCGAGATGTCTCAGGACGGTGCTGCCGGCACGGGTGGTGGGGTGAGGGCTCCGGGCGAAGTCGGCGGTCAGCCGGAGGACGTCGTGGGAGAGGGTCTGTGCGTCGGCGGCGTGCTGGAGCAGTACGGGGTAGGAGGGTGTGGCCGGAACGTCTCCGTTCTCGTCCAGCAGCTGCCACTGCTCGGCGGCGTTGAGCAGTTTGTCCTTCATCGCGTTGAGCGTGCCGATAAGGTGGAGTGCGTCATCGCTCGGTATCAGGTCGCGTTGGACGTCGGGTGTCACGGGCCTCTTGTTCCTCAGTGCATACGGGCGTCGGTGTCGAAGAGCGCGAGTTCGTGGCTGTGCAGGAGGTGTTGCACGATGAAGCTCCGACCTGCGACTTTCCACAATCCGCGCCCTCGGTTGAGGTGGGCGATGGCGTCCATCTCGACAGTGGTGAGGCCGAGCAGGGAGGCCGCGGCGTGGAGTTGGTCGGTTTCCTGGCGGTAGATGATCCGGGTGCTGCAGTCGGCGAGAAGCCCTTCGGCCAGCGCACGGCCCTGCGATCCGGCGTCGCCGGCGGTGAGTAGGTCGGACAGCCGGTGGATCACCATGAGGTTGGCGATACCGAGGCCGCGGCTCAGCTTCCACTGGGCCTGCATCCGCTGCAGCAGACCGACGTGCCGCATCAGTCGCCACGCCTCGTCGTAGACGATCCAGCGCCGGCCGCCGGACGGATCGGAGAGGGCGGACTCCATCCAGGCGCTCGCGCAGGTCATCGCCAGGACAAGCGCGGTGTCGTCGCCCGAGCCGCCAAGGCGGGACAGGTCGATGGTGAGCATGGGCGCGTTCGGGTCGAAGGCGACGGTGGAGTGCGCGTCGAACATGCCGGCCAAGTCACCGTGGACCAGACGGCGCATCGCGTGGGCCAGGTCCCGGGCTGCGTCACCGAGCTGTCCTGACATCATCCCGGCGGCCTCAGCCAGGGCATCAGGGTTGTTGAGGGTGGCGGCGACGTCGCCGAGGAGCGGAGTGTGGCCGGCACCTGCGGCACGGGTGACGACGGCGTCGAGGGCGACGTCCAGGGCGGTGTGCTCCATGGGCATCAGGTCACGCCCCAGAACGGTGCGGGCCAGAGAGCCGAGCAGGAGCAGGCGTCGCTTGCGGATCTCACCGACCCAGTCGGCCTCGGAGACGTCCTGTGGGCGTGGCGCCGCGTCCAGAGGATTCAGGCGTCCTGGTAGCCCGGGGCCAAGGGCGACGGACCGGCCGCCGAGGGCTTCCGCGACCGGCGTCCACTCGCCTTTCGGGTCGCACGGCACGTAGACGCGGTATCCGAAGGCCACCGACCGCAGCGCGAAGGACTTGGCCAGGGCGCTCTTGCCCTGGCCGATCACTCCGGCGAGCAGGAGGTTGGGGTTGGTGAATCCCTCGACTCTGCCGTACAGCGCGAACGGATCGAAAACGAAAGAGGCTTCGGCGTGGACGTCGCGGCCGATGTAGATGCCTTCGGCTCCGAGGCCGCCTTCGGCGAGGAAGGGGTACGCGCCGGCGGCCACAGCAGTGGTCATGCGATGGGCGGGCAGTTTCAGCCGGTTCTGGCGGGCGGAGGCGGGCCCAGGGCGTCCGCTCGACGGGTAGAGCGGAGCGGGTGTCTCATGCTCGGCGGGCGCAGGGCCTGTCCGGTGGGCGCTGGCTTCGGCACGGGCCTTGGCGGTGGCTTCGGCGAGCTGGCGACGGGCTTCCTTGCGGCTGGCCCGGTCGGTCCCATGCGGGGTGAACAGAGGGCTGGCGGAGGCGCGGCGGGCGCGGCGGTCGGGCCGGTGGCTCATCGGGGGCGCTCGATTCTGCGGGTGGTGCTCATCGCACGCATGCCGTGGTGTGCGCGCGGAGGTCGGTGGGGGTGGTCTTGCGCCGGATGATGTGCCCGGCGGCGAGGTGGCGCTGGCAGATCGTGAGGACTGTCGGTCCTTCGGGAAGCTGTTCGGGCCGGCACTCGGTGGAGTTGGCAGTCGTGGTCGGCAGTCGGTGGAAGGCTGCGTGGATTTCGGTGGCGGCCTGCCACAGCCGGGTCCGCGCGGTGGCGAGGTGGCGCCCGGCAGCGGGGTTCTGGGGCCGGGTGGTGCCTGCGAGCTGGTCCAGAAGCTGGTGCAGCGTGGTCAAGTGGGCGTGCAGCACGTCCAGATGAACGCGATCGGCGGGGCGGTCCTGGGCGGGAAGGCTCCGGGCGTGGTGGCGGATGCCGGCGGTGGCGGCACGCAGATAGGGCTGCGCTTCGTGCGCGGGACTGGTGTTCAAGAAGGTCCTTGCTGGGTCGGTGAGGTCAGCGGCGACGGGGGCCCGAGTCGGACCTGGTGCTGCCCGGCTCGGAGAGGGCGTGGCGGAGGAGAACCTCGGGCACGCCTGACCGGTCGAGCAGCAAGGCGTAGTCGGCTGCCAGGTCGTTGTCGAAGGGGCCAGCGGCCCATGTGCCCATGGAGGACTCCTCCGTTACAAGGTGGTGCGGGCGAGGGGGAGGGCGGCGACGGTGAAGGCGTCGGGCTGCTGGTAGTTGAGGCGGCGCAAGTCGACGCCGGCGGTGACGGCGGCGGTCTCGATCTGTGCGCAGGCGGCGTCGAGGAGAGCATCGGTCTCGGCCGTGACGGTGACCAGCCCGGTCAGGGCCACGTCCGCGTGCCCGGCGATGAGTTGGCGCTCTCGCGTCTTGACGTCGGCGTACTCGACGGAATCCTCTTCGGAATCGACTTGGCCGCGGCGGGCGCGCTCGTTCGCGTCGGCGATGATCGCGGCCTTCCTTCGCTGGACATCCCGCAGCGCGGACTCGAGCCCCTGGGGTGCGTAGATGAGGGACAGGCTGCGCCGCACTCCGGCGGTGAACATGATCCCGTGCAGGAAGCCCGCTCCCATCTCGGTGCGCGGCCAGTTCTCCACCCAGTACGTCGCGTGCCGGGCGCTGTCGGTGGCGAGGCGGTCGTACTCCTCGAACTGGACGACAGGTCCCGCGGCGGCGGGTTCCGCTTCGGCGCGGCCGGTCTCGGACCACTGCTGGAGGGCTGCGAGGGCCTTGGGGTCGTAGGCGGTGCGGATGACCGCGGCGATCTCCCGGGCGCTCAGCCATCCGGTCACCATGAGACCGGCGTTCCGGGCGGCCTGGGCGAGGGACGCGGTCGTCTGCTCCATGACGGTGAACGCGCCTGGCAAACCGCCGCCGGCCTGCGTGATCAGCCGCTTGGCGGCCTTCAGGTCAAGGGATATGGCGAGGTAGGTCTCGTGCGGAGCGGCGGCGGGGCCGGCTGACGAGACGAGTTCGGAGTAGATCTGTCCGGCGACCGGAGTCTCGGGACGCCCGTTCTGGGTCCAATGCCGGGTCAGGGTGTCACCGCTGTCGGGGACGGTGCGCTCCAGCACTTGCACGGTGGCGATGTGGCCGGTGCGGGCGATGCCTGCCAGCGCTCGTCCCCAGCTGTTGACGTTGTGGTTCTGGGTGGCCGGGTCGAGGAGAGCGAAGGCGCGGGAGGTGACGCGTGCGATGGCGGTCAGGGTCTGCCGGTGCGGGTCGTGCACGGCCGCAGCGCCATTGGCGGAGTCACCGGGGGTGACCACCTTGAGGGAGGCTGCGGCACCGGGCAGGTGAAGGACGCCGTCCTGCCGCGGGCGGGTAACGGGCCGGGCGAGCCAGAGCGTCTGGCCGGTCCGGCGGCGGTGTGCGTAGCGGGTGACGATCGGCGCCCAGTCGATGAGGGAGCGGCCGTGCCGGCGGATGGCGATGAGGGCACCGGAGGCGGCCCACAGCGGGGCCAGGGCGACGGCGCCCAGCAGGCCCGTGGAGATCACCGTCATCAGCAGGAGCGCCAGCGTGCACGAGGCCAAGGAGAGCTGGGGGAGTGAAAGGCCGAGGAGGATGCCGCGGCGGCTCCGGTGCGGGAATTTCACCGTGATCGGGGCGGCGGAGAGATCAGTCAAGGGGCGGTTCCTGGAGGCGCGGGTGGAACCCGGGGACGGGGCGCGTGGCTCCGCCCCCGGGAGTCGGGCAGAGGATCAGAGACCGGCCGCCGGCGGTGTGGCCGACCCGCTGGACGTAGCGCTCTGGGAGCCGGAGGACGGCGGTGCGCCCTGGGGCGGCGGGGTCGTGGTCGGCGGGGTGGACTGCCAACCGTCGCCCTGGCCGGACGTGGCGCTCGCCCCCGATCCGCCGGGCCCTTGGCTCCCGCCCACCTGGCCGCTGGTGTCGTCGGACACGCTGGTCGGTGCGGGCTGGACGGCTTTCTCCAGACCGGACTTGACGGCATCGCCACCGGGCGAGACACCCGAGCCGCCGGATGGTGATCCTTCCTTGCCCTGTGTGCCTCCGCCGGTCGGGTTGGCGGCGACATCGCCGGGGAATCCCCCTCCACCGCCAGCGTCGGGGCCCTGCGGGGTGGCACCCGCTCCCGCTGCCGCACCGCCGGTCCCGGCGGTTGCCGCTGCCGAGGCGGCCTTGCGGGCGGCCTTCTCGGCATGTGCCTTGGCTATCTGGGCTCCCGCGCCGCCGGCACGGTGGATGGACTCGCCGTCGGTGCCGTCGGCTGCCCAGTGCACGAACTTGAAGACCGCGTACGGGCACAGCAGCACGAGAACCATGATGACGATGCCAGCCATGACGTCGGCCAGAGCGGCGATGCCGCCCTTAGCCTCGGTCTTGCCCATGGCGGCGATGCCGAGGACGAAGATCACGGTCATCAGGAGCTTGGAGACCACGAGGGTGGCGGTGGCTTCGATCCAGCCCTTGCGCCAGCGCCGGGCGACCTCCCAGCCGCCACCGGCGGACGCGAAGATCGCCAAGGTGACCATGACGAGGATGCCGACCTTGCGGACCATCATCACGCACCAGTAGAGGAACGCTCCGATGGCGGCGCCGAGACCGGCGACGACCGGGACGAGCCAGCCCAGTCCGGTCAAGGCTGCGAGCTGGTTGACCTTCACGATCCGGCGCACGGCTGTCTCGATGTTCAGGTTCGCGGCCTTGAACAGGCCGTCGGATATCGTGTCGACCACTTCGACCGCGACTGTCGTGAACGCGATGGCGCAGAAGGCGAACAGGACGCCGCTCATGGTGCCGGTGAACGCTTGTGTCAGGGCCTGCCCGTCACGCCGGATGGCTGCACGGACCAGCTGCGCGCAGAACGTGGCGACCAGCAGGACCAGGCCCAGCGGCAGCAGCATCTCGTAGTTGTCGCGGAACCAGCCGGCGTTCAGGTCCACCTTCGTGGTGGTGTCGACTGCCTCGGCGGCCAGGTCGGCCGCCGCGGCGGCGAGTTCGCCGGCGGACTTCGCCATCCAGTCACCGATGGCTTTGCCGGGGTTCGAAGCGAAGTCCATCGCGTCGCCGACGGCGCACATCTTGTCTGCCAGGGGGAGATCACAGAAGCCCACGAGGAGCTACCCTCCGTTCTTGTTGCAGGCGCGGGTCACTGCGTGACGCTCGGGGCGATGGCGGCCAGGGTGCAGTCGTGGTTCGGGCGGCACTGGACGGCAAGGGTCACAGCCCGCTCCTCGGCTCCGCCGCCGCCTTTCTTCCAGGCGATCTGTTGCTTGCCGTTGACGGTGACGACGTAGATGTACGCCTTCGTGATCGCGGACGGGTCATCGGCCAGCGCCTGCTTGAACGCCGAGGGGAAGTGGCCCTCGGTGACGCCGGCGGTGGAGTGCTGCTCCTGGTCGGCCATCCGCGACCACAGCACCGGATCGGGCACCTGGCCGGAGACCGAGGCCCAGTCGGCGTACGCGCTCTCGTCGGTCATCCAGGCGTGCATACCGGCCAGCTGCTGGTCGCGGCTGGTGGTGCGGGTGTCGTAGGACCACAGCATCTGGGCCGCCGCCTTGGCATAGGCGACCGGCTCGGCGATCTGGGGAGGCTTGGGCACCGACCCCGTTCCGGAGGAAGGCTTCGGGGCGGCCTCGGTGGAGGACGGGCTGCCCGTCGGGGTGGGCGCGGCGGCCCCAGGAGCTTGGTGCCCGTTTCCACCGCCGGTCAGCAGGGCCACGACCGCGGCGATGGCGAGAAGGACGGCGACGGCGGAGGCGACGATCGCGATGCGCTTGCCGGTTGGCCAGTGCGCGCCGTACGAGAGCGCCGAGAGGGAAGGGAATCGTGTCCGCATCAGTGAACCTGCGACCCCAGACTGGAGAAGAACGCGACGATCCCGTTCGCGGCACCGAGGCCGAGCGCGGCGCCGGCTGCCACGAGGGCGCCCTTCTTGCCGTTTGCCTCGGCCTGATGGCCACCGGTGTGGTGGCCCCAGGCCCATACACCGAGCGAGACGGCGAGAGCGCCGACCACGGCGATGATGCCGAACATGTTGATCGAGTTGACGACGTTCTTCAGCACGGCGAGGCCGGGCAGCCCGCCGCCCTGGGGCGAGATTCCTGGGTCGTAGGCGAGATGGATGACGCGGTCTGCGAGAGGGACGGACATAGGTGTGGCAGGGCTCCTTGCATACGCGGCCCAGGCGAGGGCCAGAGGAAAAGGGGAAGCGGAAGGGGAAGTGCGCTCGGGGTGCGGAAAGTGGCCGCGGCGGCGGCGCGCCCGGCGCGGTGCCGGGCGAGCGTCAGAGGACGCGGCGGGCGGCGAGAATCGTCCAGTCCTTGATCGGCGTGATCCGGACCGGCTTGGTGGTGCGCGGCGCCTCGATGACGAGGCCCTCGCCCATGTACATGCCGACGTGTTCTGGCCGTGCGGCGCTACCGCGGCTGAAGATCAGGTCACCGGGCTTGAGCTGGGCCGGAGATACTGCCTTGCCCTCGTTGACCTGCGTATACGTGGTGCGGGTAAGCGTGATGCCGACGTGGGCGTACGCCTGCTGCATCAGGCTGGAGCAGTCGCAGCGGCCCATCGGGTCGGGGCCGTGTGCGTTGGTGCAGGACCCGCCCCACTGGTAGAGCGTGCCGAGCTGGTGCATCGCCCACTCGATGGCCTTGCGCGCCTTCGGGTCGGCGTCCTTGGGGATCGTGTAGCCCTTCGGGACCTTCCCCTCGGGGATGGGACCGAAGCCGGAACCGTCCTGGCCCGGCGCGCAGCCGGTGGAAAGGGTCGGCGGCTGCGTGGCCTGGTCCGTGTCGTTGGCACCGCCGGGGAAGGTCTTGGCGATGGCAGCCTGCAATGCAGTGGCCAGGTTCTCCCACTGCGCGTACGCGTCCGGCAGGCCAGACTTCTGCACGGCTTGGGCGGCCTGGGTGACGGTCATCTGCTGCCAGCCGTTCACCTTGAGCAAGTGCTTGTAGAACTGCTCGGAGGCGTAAACCGGATCGCGGATCTGCTGGGCGCTGCCCCAGCCCTGGGAGGGGCGCTGCTGGAACAGGCCGAGGGAGTCGCGGTCGCCGTAGCCCAGGTTGCGCAGCCGGCTCTCCTGCATCGCCGTGGCGAGCGCGATGATCTGGCCCTTCGTGGGGACGTCGAGCGAGAGGCCGGCGGCCACGATCGTCTGCGCGTGGGGGACCTGTTCGGAAGGCAGGTCCAGGCCCTCGATGTCGACGTTCTCGCCGGATGCGCCGTCGAGGATCTTGCCGACCTGCTCGGCGACCTTGTCGGTGTCGATGTCGGTCAGGCAGTTGCTGAGGGAGCCGCTGCTCTGCACGGCGTCGGCGGAGGTTGCCAGCACCATGCCGGTGCCGGCGATCAGGATGGGGGAGAGGAAGACGACGCCGATGCCGGCGGCGAGCGCTTTCAACCGGAGCCGGTCGCTCGCCGGTCAGCGTTTTCGGGCATGGGCGGGTAGCGAGACGTCATGAACGTGTCCTTGAGGGGTGCGGTGACCGGCGTGCCGCGTGCGCGAGGCGTCATGGAAGGGCGCGGCGGCCGGGGTGGGCGATAGGAACGGGCTGGCACGGGCGAGTTGCCGCTCACCACGCGTGGCCGCGGCGGTGTGCGCCGGGCGGTTCAAAAACAGTAGGCGCGGATCGGCCGTTGACCAAAAAATCGGCGTGAGGTATCGGAATCCGGTACCTCACGGAGGACTTCTTGGTCGTCGGCGGATTCGCCTCTACAGTTTTTGGACTCCCCCTCACCTTCCTCGGTCTGTGGCTCCGGGCTTCTGCATGCCCGATCCAGCCCGCGAGGACTACTGCGTGAGGCGGTGAGTCCCATTTCGCTCCGCGTTCCCATACCCGAATAGGGGTTCCTCTTTGCCTTTTTCCCTGCACCAGGGCGACGCCCTCAGCGTCCTCACCGGCCTTCCGGACGGCTGCGTCGACTCCGTCATCACCGATCCGCCGTACAACAGCGGGGGCCGGACCGCGAAGGAGCGCACCACCCGCTCCGCCAAGCAGAAGTACACCTCAGCCGATTCCAAGAACGACCTCGCCGACTTCACCGGCGAGAACATGGACCAGCGCAGCTATGGGTTCTGGCTGACGCAGATCATGACCGAAGCGCACCGTCTGACGAAGACCGGCGGGACCGCGCTGCTGTTCACCGACTGGCGCCAACTCCCCACGACAACGGATGCGATCCAGGCGGCCGGATGGCTGTGGCGGGGCGTGCTGGCCTGGCACAAGCCGCAGGCCAGGCCGCAGAAGGGCCGGTTCACCCAGAACTGCGAGTTCATCATCTGGGCGTCCAAGGGGCCGATCGACGGCTCCCGTAACCCGGTCTACCTGCCGGGTATGTACTCGGCGTCACAGCCCTCGGGGTCCAAGCGCCAGCACATCACGCAGAAGCCGGTCGAGGTGATGCGCGAGCTGGTCAAGATCAGCCCTGAGGGCGGCACGGTCCTCGACTTCTGTGCCGGCTCCGGCTCCACGGGCGTCGCCGCCCTGCTGGAAGGCCGGGACTTCATCGGTGTGGAGAAGACCGAGCACTACGCGTCGATCGCGGCCGACCGGCTCACCGAGACAGTCCGCGAAACCCTCGCCCAGGACGACATGGTTCTCACCGCCTGAGCCGCGACCGCGCTTCCGGTCGAGGCGACTGGAGCCCTCGGCGGAATCCTGGCACAGCAGAGCCGGAATATCACCGGTTGGCTCGTGCGTCGCCGCTCCGTCCTTCTCTATTTCTGTGTCCCGTAGGAGGCCGAAACTTTTCATGCCCGAATCCAAAAAGCCCGCTGACGATGGTGAGTTGGAGCCGGTTCGTATTCCGGATCCGCAGCTGGAGGGAATCGAGGCGAGCGTCCGTCGGCTTATGGAGCAGTCGGCGCAGCAGGCGCAGCAGCTCGACCACCTTGCGTCCGCTCCGGAGCCGAGCGGATCGCCGTTCGCCGCGTTCGGCATGCCAGGACTCGGCGGGCCGCCTCCCGCCGCCCCGCCCGAGCCCCGCCCGATCCTGGAACTCGACGGTGAGGAACGGGAAGACGAACTCGACGCCCTGTCGGACTGGGTCGACGACTTCTTCCTCCCGGTCTACGGCTCAGAGGTCACCACCGCAGCGCCCTGGTGCCTGCAGTGGCAGGAACACGACGATGTCGTGGCCTGGCTCCATGCCCTGTGGCTCGCCTACCAGCAGCACAAGGAACCCGACGCCGGTCTCTCCGGCCTGTTCGTGTGGCACCGCGACTTCCTCACCCACGCTGTCGCGGCGATCCGCGCCCCGGGCGGCCCGCTGTCGGCGTGCATGACCTCTCCCGACCGTCCCGCACACCGTCTCCTGCCGGGCCCGCCGCCGTCCGTGCGCACGGAGACGGCGGCCTCGGCGGAAGCCGCCGGGCCTGCCGAGCCGGACGAGCCGACGTCATGAGCACGGGACAGGGGCAGCCCGCCTTCGGCCTGAGCTTCGACCCCCGAGCCCTGACCGACCTTATCCAAGCCCCCAGCGACATCCGCGACCTCACCCTTGCCTACCTGCAGGAAGTCGTGAACGCCCAGCGCTTCGGACTGCGCCTCGACGGTGACCTGGAGGGATTCCGGAAGCTGTTCGTGGACGCACGTAAGGAATGGCGCATCGTCTACGGCATCCGCCCGGCACCCGCGGAGTCCGCACACCCGAAGGAAGTGCACGTCGTCGCGGTCCGACCGCGTGCGGGCAACGACGTCTACGACGAAGTCGGCCGCCGCCTGGGGATGGCCCGTCGGCCGCTGAGCGCCCGCACTCACGCGGCACGCTCCCGCCCGCCGCAGCTGACGACCCGCGGCCCCGTGCCCCGGCCCGGTCCGCCGTCCACCGCGCTGCCGGGCCTGCCCCGTCCCGCACCCAATCCCACGCACTATCACGCCCGCTGACCGCTTGGAGCCCCGCCTATGCCTCCTGACCCCGCGCCGACACCAGTGCGGCGTGCGGTCTCCCCGCTCGACCACCGCGTCGAAGCCGCCACCGGCCACGACATCGACACCCTGTGGGCCTACCGCGACCGCGGTGTCCTGGACGAGCCTCATGCCCATCTGGTCGACCGACACCGTGAGCTGGCCAAGGCCCAGACCGGCGTCGTGTTCTACCTCAAGCTCCTCAACCGCCTTTCCAGCGGCGAGTTCGACGTGGACGGCGCCCTGTTGACGCGTATTGACCGCACCGTGGACCACCTGGAGGAGGCCACCGATACCCGCGATGCCGCCGCCCGGACGGTGAGGGCCGCCCTGGAGCCCATCGAGGCCGCCGCGACGGCCTCGGCGCAAGGCCCAAGTCCGCTCTCGACGGACGACCATGCGGCTCTCCTCGCCATCGCCGGCGGCGCCAAGCTCTACGAACACCTGCTGACCGGCCGGATATCCGCGACCGCCGCCTCCGGCACCCGCATCCCTCACGCCAGGCTGCAGCAACTGGAGGACGCCGGCCTAGTCATCCGGGATACCAGCCACCCCCTGCACGCAGGCCAACCGGTCGCCCTCACCGACACCGGACGCGCCACGCTGTTCGCCGCCCGCCGCACCCCCACAACCCAGACGCCCAAGCTCCCCGCCCGGCCCGGCACACCGTCGTCCACCCCAACGCAGCGGCGCTGAATCCCACCGAAAGGCCCCTGTTGTCTCCCACCGAACCGGCACCGGCTCGGAACCCCATACCCCAAGTCAACTTCGAGCTCGACGACTTCGACGCTGATGAAGAGAGATCTTTCGACTTCTACTGTCAGGTCGCCGTCCACGAGGACATGCTCGTCCCCCTCGCCGAACACCACAGCGGCCCCCACAGCTTCTACGTTCTCTTCGACCGCACCGCCACATGGGGGCACCCCGGCAAGCCGCAGCTGCTTGCCGTGCGCCTTCAACGGGACTTCGAGAAGAAGACGTTCGCCTTCGAGCGGGCTGCCCTGCCGCTGCCGGCCATGGCCCAGTCGTGGCTCATCCAACGTGGCTGCCCGCACGAAGCCATCGGCCTCGACCCCGAGCTGGGCCCTCCGCCGGCGGACGAAGCGACTCGTGCGCTGGAGAAGCGTCTCGCGGACTACGGCGACCGCTACGCCATGGGCTACTCCTACACCTGCGACGACCCGGACGACATGGTCACCGTCGTGGCACTGCGCGCCCTGGACGAGCGAGCCCCTAGCCCGTACCGCGTCGTGGTCGAGGAGGTCGACACCGACGCGTGGACCCACACCCTGCGCGAGGGCGGTTTCGACACGAAGGAGACCGCCCTGCAGTGGTGCGAGGACCGTCTCACCGGCGAGGCCAGCCCTCTCCCACCGGTCCGCCCATCAGCCGCAGCCATCCCTCCGGCAGGGGTGGCAAAACCCCTTGCCCCGCGCCCGGCCGGCCGCTCCCGCTAAGCGCCACGCCCGACGCGAGCTGCGCAACATAACCGACGATCGCCGGTTAGCCAAACCGGCGATTCTCCGGACTCTTATACAGCCGCCGCGACACCAACCGCGGTGCCCTTCCAAGCCAATCCCCCTGCCTTCACGGAGGTTTCTTCCGCATGCGCTCCACCCGAATTGCCATATCCGCAGCGATGCTCGGCGCGCTCGCTGTGCCAATGCTGTCCGCCACGACCGCCAGCGCGGCACCCGCCGCCGTGGCCGCCGCCCCCGCGAGCAGCTGCTCCTCCCTGCCGCCGCTGCCCTACGAGGTCCACACGGCTGCCGTGACCATCCGGTCCAAGGCCACCACGAAGTCCACCGCGCTGGGCGTGCTCTACCGCAGCCACAAGTTCACCGTGCACAAGAAGAGCGGCATTTGGCTCTACATCACGGACAGGACCACCGGCGTCAAGGGCTGGGTGTCCGGCACGTACGTCTACCGCGACGTCCGCATGTGCCTGGACTGACAGGCCATGGGCTTGCGCCTGCTCTGGCCGAGCCACCGGGGGGACAGGTGCCCCTCATATTTCTGCCAGGCACTGGCCTTTCCAGAACGGAGCTTTTCTCTTGTCCGACGGTATTTCCGTTGACATCGAGGATGTCGTGGGCGTGCTCACCGAACGGATCGAAGCGCGCTTCGACATGGACATGGAGCATCTGCAGGCAGCAGTCGCCGCCGCGCCGACCGCCAATCCTGACGCCACCGGCATCGTCAAGTGGCACGGCCATCTGGTCGCGGCCCAGGCTGCGCTCAACCGCGCGGAGGACGACCTTCTGACCGCGCTGGAAACACAGCCCAGCGAGGTCGACGACCCGACCATGGGCCTCGCCCACCGTGTAAACGCGGCCGTTGCCACACGCGACGGCCGGGCCATCGTCGTGCGATGGCTCCTGGACCCGGACGCTCTGGGTAAGAAGGACCTCGCCGCCGAACGCCTTGCCCGCCTGCGCCCGCGAACCGGGCCGGCTGTGCAGACCAGTGCTCCCCAACGCCCGCCAGGGACACCGGCGCCGGCGTCGGCATCGCGGGCGGGTGGGGCCGTCCGATGAGCCGGGACAAGGCCAGCACCATGGACGCCGAGCTGCAGAAGGTCTTCGGGCCCCCGGTACCCGAGCTGTACGAGGCGGCGGCCGGGCCGGATGCCTCTCCTGCCCTCACCCGCGCCCTGGAACTTCGCTCCTTCCTCGCGCTCACCGAGGAGCAGGTCGCCCGTGTCCGCGACCGCGTGCACACGGACATGGATCCGGACCGCGATATGGGTGACCTGTCGGCGGACAAACTCCGCGCCGATGCGCAGTGGCTGGAGGCTGCCCTGGACGCACGCGACAGCTATCGCGTAGCCCTCGGAGCGCTGCTGCGCACCATGCCTCCTCCTCGCCGGTTGCCCCGGCCCGTCCGCATGGCACAACTCAGGACCACCGTGACCCTGCCCCCGTCCGCCCCCCCGGCACCCCAGCGTGCCGGGGCGGCCCGGGCCCACCGACCGTGAAAGCCGCAGCTTGTCCCACCTCACGTCCGCTGGGGTAGCCGGACGGATCGAGGACCTGTACGGCGCGCCGCTCGCCGACCTTGAAGCCCACGCCTGTGGCCAGGCGCCCGGCATGCTCTCCGCTCTGCTCGGCATGCACGCAACCCTTGCCCTCGCCGAGCGCAGCATCGACTTCCACCGCGACCACCTCGCCCGGCTCATCCACCCCGAGCGCCAGGTCGGCCGGCACGAGGTCTCCCATCTCCTTGACGGTGTACGCCGGCTCGCCGAGGCCGTCGCGGTCCGCGACGTCCAGGCCAAGTCGCTCGACGCCGTTCTGCAGAGCCTCGCCCGCGTCCCGGCCCCGGAGCCGTCCCCGGTGACTCCCTCGCCACCCGTCCCGGCTTCGCCCCTTCCGGCTCCGGCCCTTCCGTGCCAGAGCACGGCACACAGCCGCTGATCCGACGATTCCCCCTTACTCACCAGGAGTTCTTCCCGTGGCCATCACTGCTCTGCCTCCCGACACCGACGCCGACATCGCCCGGGTCACCGAGGCCCTCGCCATGATCACCCCACGTTGGAACGTGAGGATCCTGTTGGCGCTCTCCGGGCCGCCGCAGCGGTACAGCGAGTTGGCGGCCAAGGTGTCCTGGCTGCAGAGCGGCCAGCTCCACCCCAAGCTCACCTCGCTGTGCCACGCCGGTCTCGTCGAGCGCGCCGAACACACCGCACGGCATGTCACCTACGGTCGCACCGAGCGTGGCGAGGCCCTTCTGCCGGTCCTGCCGGTGATCGTCACCTGGGCCGAGAAGCACCTGGAGACGGCGGACCGCCCGGTGCCCGCGATCGAGCAGATCGAGGACAGTCTCACCCTGCTCACCCGGCGGCACGCCGCCTCCATCCTGTGGGTGCTCAAGACCCGCCAGGACGTCGGCGCGATGGCTCTGGCCCGAATCGTGATGCCCAGCAGTGACTGGACCAACGTGTACCCGCCGCTGCGGCAGCTCGTCGCCGACGGCTTGGTCGACACCGAGGGCAACGGCCGGCCCTACCGGCTGTCCGCCGCGGGCGACGGCCTCGGACCCGTTCTCGGTGCCCTGTCCGCGTGGTCGGCCGGGCAACCCCTCAGCCAGGCAGCCCAGCACCCGGTCTGGGGGCACACCCAGACGCAACCCGCACCGAGGCCGTGGCTCAGCAGCCAGCCACGGCCTGCCCAAGTAGCCCTCCCGCAGACCCGCGCGCTCGATACCTCTCCGGCCTGGCACAACGGCGATCTCTTCTCCCATGCCACGCCCGCTCGCCCGAAAGCGGCTATCCCGGCGGGAGGCCCGCGCCGATGACCATCTTCTTCACTCCCGCCGAAGTACACACCGCCGTCGAGCTGCTGGCCTCACGCCCCTTGATCCGCCTGGTCACCGAGATCGACGACAACGGTGCGATACCGCCGCGACGACTGGCCAACACCCTCCCCGACCTCCCCAGGCACCAACAGCGCAGCGCCACCGAAGCCGCACGCGCCCACGGTCTCGTCCGGACCACACCCGGTACTGGACTGGAACTCACCGAGCCCGGGTCGGAATTGGCGGATCTGTACGACGCGGCAGCTCGCTGGGCCCGCCGCCACGACTACCCGACACTGGTCTGCGAGTTCAGCAGCCGCATCCGACACGTCCTCGACCTGCTAGTCCCGTCACTCGTGGCCCAGGACGCCGACGGCAGTTCGTGGCCGTGGGGCGCGCGCCTGTCGAGCGCCGCGGCTGTGGCAGACCTCGGCCGTGTCCGCGCTCTGCTGATCCAGTGGCTGGCCGCCAACCCCCAGACCACCCGGGTACCCGAGCCCGAGCCGGTCGCGTGAGCGCAGCGATTGCACCCCAGCCCACACGCCACACCGCCGGGCTGATGCATGGCATCTACCTGCCGCGCACAGCGGACGCGTTGGCGTCCGCGATGTCCACGTACGGCATCCCACTGCTGGTCCTGGCCACTACGAACTCCGCCGCACTGACCGGTACCGCTTTCGCTCTGGAGTGGATCCCGCGGCTGATGGCGTTCGGATGGGCCGGATCGATCGTCGACAGGCGCGGGGCGGCGGTCGTCTTCCACCTCGCCTCTCTGGGACGCACGCTGGTCCTCGCCGCCGGGGCGGTCCTGCTGCACCTCCACCCCTCCGGCCTCGTCGCGAGCGTGACCGTGATGGGGCTCGCGGCGACCACCGGCATGCTCACCGAGTTCAGTTACATCGCGGCCGAGACCGCAGGCGCAGCCGCCGGTCGCCGAGCGGAGGCGCGGGCCCACCGCGTCCAGGCCGTCCTGCTCGGCATCGACCAGACGGCGACCCTGGCCGGCCCGGCGCTCGCCGGACTGCTCCTGCTCGCCGGGCCACCGCCCATGCTTGCCGTGATCACCACGTTCTCGTTTCTCGCCGCGCTGCTCGCCCTGCGCACACCCCCCTCGCCCGTCGTCCCCGCCCGCGCACCGAAGGGGCAGCCGGGCGCCGGACTGCTTACCGGGTGGCGCACCATCCGTTCCCTTCCCGCTCTCGGCTGGCTCGTGACCGGACTGACCCTGTCCAACCTGGCCACCGGGCTCCTCCAGGCGGCCGGCCCGGTGATCGTCGTCAAGCACTTCGGGCAGTCCACCACGGCCGTCGGTTTGGTCTGGTCCGCAGCCGCTGGAGCAACCCTCCTCAGCGTCACCCTCTGCCGGTTCGCCCTCGACCGCCTGGGACTGTGGCCGGTCGGCGCCACCTGCGCCGCCCTCGCCTCGCTCGCCTGTCTTGCTGCTGCCCAGGCCCCCGGCTACCTGTCCTACCTGATCCTGATCGCGGTCCTCATGGCGGCCGAAGGCGGCATGACAGTCGTCCTGCGGACCCTTCGCTCCCGCCTGATCCCTCCGGAGAAGTTCGGCAGCACTCTCTCGGTGACCATCCTCATCCTCCTGCTGCCCTTCCCCCTCGCCGGCGTGCTCACCGCGCTCACCCCGCCGGACGCACTGGGTCACGTCATCACCGCCTGCGCCGCACTGCAGGCCCTCGGCCTGTTCTGCGCCTTCGCCCGGCTGCGCACCGACCCCACCCTGCGCACCTGATCCGCCACGCCCCGAGCCTGTGGAGAACCTCATGACCACCCCCATCCTCGGATCACACCGCGCGAGCGGTCGCAGCATCACCGAGCAGTTCCGCGCCTTCGACGCGGCCAACCCACACGTCTACCGCGCGCTGGAACGCCTGGCCGCCCGCCGCCTGGCCGCAGGCGCCACCCGCGTCAGCTTGAAGGACCTCTTCGAGGACCTGCGCCGTCAGCTTCCGTACGGCGTCGTTGGGCTGAACAACAGCTACACAGCCCTCTACGCCCGCCGCCTGATCGACGAACACCCGCACTGGACCAGTGCGTTCGAGCTGCGCCGACGCCGTGCCGCTTGAGAGACAACTCTTTCCCATCTCGTCCTGTCGTCCACCGATACGGAGAACCCTTGTCCGCTCGCCCTCTCGTACTTCTGGTTTCCCCGGGTGATGAGACCTATCGCGGCTACTGCCTTGAGCAGGTGGCCGCCGCGTACGACGTCGTCCTGCTCACCGGCACCGAGCCGACGTGGGAGACACCGTTCATCGTCGACCACGCCGTCGTCGACCTGACCGACCCCACCGCCTTGCTCGCCGGCGGCCGGGCCCTGGCTGCTCGCCACGACCTCGCCGGCGTGGTCACCTGGGATGAATGGAACCTCGTACCCACCGCCCGCATCGCCCGAGCGCTCGGTCTGCCCTCGAACTCCGTCGAGGTGATGCGGGCCTGCCGCAACAAGGCAACCGCCCGCTCCCTGTTCGCCCAGCACGGGGTGCCGTCGGCTGCCGCGATGAAGGCACGAACTCTGCTGGAGGCCGGCCTTGCGACGATGACGCTGGGGTTCCCCGCCGTCATCAAGCCCGCCGCCTTCGCCGGCAGCATCGGCGTGATCCGCGTCGACCGCCCCGAAGAACTCCCCGCCGCGTTCGCCTTCGCCTCCGAGGGCGCGAGCCGCAGCCGCGAGGACACCGGCGTCCTGGTCGAGGAGTACCTCGACGGACCGGAGTTCTCCGTCGAGTGCGTCACCCACCGCGGCGAGACCACCGCAGTCGCCGTGACCCGCAAACACCTCGGCCCAGCACCGTACTTCGACGAAACCGGGCACACCGTCGATGCCACCGACCCGCTCCTCACCCAGGTTGCCCCAGCCGCCGCTGCCGCAGTCAGGGCCCTGGGAATCACCGACGGCGTGCAGCACGTCGAGCTGCGCCTCGTGGACGGGCAGCCCCGGCTGATTGAGGTCAACGCGAGGATCGGCGGCGACATGATCGGACACCTCGTCCGCCTCGCCACCGGCATCGATCTGCCCAGGGCCGCCGCCGACCTCGCCTGCGGCCGGGCACCGGACCTCACCCCGACCCGACGCGGGGCAGCAGGCATCCGCATGCTCTACCCGGACGCCTCCGGCACCCTCGCCGCACGGCACATCAACACCCCGTTCGCCGCCCACACCCCGTGGCTGCACCAGGTGCAGTGGATCCGCGAGATCGGCGAGCAGCTCCTCCTGCCGCCCGACGGGGACCTCTTCACCGCGAGGGCCGGGTTCTACATCGTCACCGGCCGCAACACCGGCGAGGTCACCGACCGCCTCGACACCACCGCCGACGAGATCACCATCACCACGAGGGCGGACCGCTGAGCCACCAGCCCGATCCGCGCTACGACATCGACGGAGACGTCTACGTCTCCCCGCGCTACCTCGCCGGCACCACCGGCTTCGGCGACCCAGCCCTCGCTCCACTCCTCGACCTCGGCTGGGAACGGCATCACGACGACCTCGGCAACGCTTACCTGAACTCCCCCGACCGCAAGATCCGCCTCGGCTACATTCCCGAGGGCGACGACGACGGCCTCTGGCGCATCAACGCCTACCAGGACCCGTTCGGGGCGCCGACCTGGGGCGTTTGCTTCAACGACAGCACCCCCACCGAGTTCGTCAGGGCATTCACCACCGTCCTCGCCACGGCTTACGAGCAGGGACCGGACGCCTACCTCGCCCGGCCGATCTCCGACCACGACGAGCACGATCCCTTCCTCGCCGTCGTCCCATTCCTGAAACAGGGCTGGGAGATCGACCGCCCACAACGGGGCGTATTCGATGTCCAAGCCCCGGACGGACACGCTGGCATGGAGGTCACCACCGGCCACCTCGACCCGGCAGCCGAACTGACCACGCGCGACGCCCGCTGGCAGCTGTGGGCGGGCACGTCCATCGACCGGCCCGCCTGGTACGCCACAGCAAGCACCGACACCCCCGTCGCACTGCTCTCCGCCGTCACTCAGTGCATCGCCGATCCAGCTCCGCTGCTGCGCTGGCGTCAGGACACCCGCAGCTACGTCGAGGGCATGGCGCAGCTCACCCCGGTCCTGCCGCCCGGCCCGCCGGCTCCCACGCCGCTCGACGTGCAGCGGGCTGTCTCATCCCGACGCCCGGCCGCGCTCCCCGCGACCAGCGTCCCACGCTGGAGCACCAGCAGCCGACCGGCCCTGCCCGGCCCCCGTCGCTGACGGCAGCCCAACACTCCACCTGGAGAACCCCCTTTGTCCTTGCAGGCTCCCGAGTTCTTCGCCGAGCTGTGCCTTCCCTTTCACGATCACACCGTCGTGGGCAACACCTACTTCGCCGTCCCCATCCCGGGCACACCGATGCGGCTGCGGATCGACTTCAGCCGCACCATCCACGCGGAAACCTACGGCGGGCTGCGCTTGGCGGTCGTCCACCCGGACCGCGGCGAAATCGACGCGGTGACGCTCAGCTTCCTGGACCACGGCACGTTCCACCGCCGCGACGAAGCCACCAACACCCGTCCGAACACCAAGCAATACGGAACTTTCGACACCTACAACCGCCCCGGCCGCCCGCCGTGGGACGGCGCGGTCACGAGCGGGCTGCGTGACGCCATCGAGAAATACACCGCCGTTTGGTTCCCAGGCGCCTGGACCGCGTCCGCACCCAGACGCACGACGGGGCGTACCACGCTCAAGGCCGCTGCCCCGCCACCCACCCGCAACGGTGCCCACATCCGCTGACCTTCCCTCCATGTTCAAGGAGTCCTCTTCCCCCGTGCACGCACCTTTTGTCCGAACCGCTGCCGTCGCCGTGGCGATGACCGGCACCCTCACCTGGGCTCCCGCCGCGAGCGCCCAACCCTCCGAACCGACCCCCATGGCCTCCGCCGCCCCCGCCGAGACGCCGGCCCCGGACGCGGGCAGCATCGAGATCACCACCAAGGACGCAGCCGGGGACGCGCTGCCGGGCGCTGTGTTTCTGCTGCTCGACGCCGCCGGTCAGGAAGCCGGACGCGGGAAGAGCGACGCGCAGGGGAAGCTGATCTTCACCGACCTCGCGCCGGGTGTCTACCGGTTGAAGGAGACTGCTTCCGGCAGTCCGCTCCACGAGATCGTTGCCGACCAGGACGTCATCGTCACACCGGGCGCGACCACCCGGCTGATGATCACCGGCCCCTTCAAGGCGGCCAAGGTTCTCCTGCAGGCAAAGGATGACAAGAGCGGGAAACTCCTGCCGGGAGCGACCGTGAACATCGGCACTGGCGACTCGACACTGCTCACCCTGACCACGGGAGCCAAGGGCACGGCCTCCGGAGACCTGCCGGTAACAAGCCGGAAGACGCAGTTCTGGGTCAAGGAGATCAAAGCCCCCACCGGCTACGGCCTCTACAAGCCGACCAAGACGTTCACCGCGGGCCCCGGCGCCCCGGTCACCGTGACCGTCACCAACGCCAAGACCGCGACCGACCCGAAGCCCGATCCCTCGGACAAGCCGACCCACAAGCCCACCCAGCACCCGTCCACACCGGGTACGCCGAGCAGCGGTTCCGGCGAGACCACGCCCTCAGCGCCGGCCACCGACGCACCGGATCCCGACTCCTCCACCCCTGCCACCGCGACCCCGGTCGGCAACTCCACGTCGAAGGCACCAGCGGGCTCCCTCGCTCATACCGGCGCTGATGCCACGCCGTGGCTGATCGGCGGCGCGGGGGCGCTGATCATCCTCGGCGGAGGCGTCCTCTTCATGGTCCGCCGCCGTCGCGCGGACGAGTCCCCTGACGACTCCAACGAGAGCTGACTCCTCACCCTCGATGCCTTCGCGACAGAGCCCCCGGCTTCCACACTGTGGAAGCCGGGGGCTCTCTCGTCCGCACACTCGCAGATGCCTCGTCAGGCTGTGGCAGGGATCGAGCCTTCCCTGCCACCCGGTGCCCCCTCTGCGCACTACGTGGGCCGACGCATCATGACCGGCGTTGCCACCGTGTGAGGCGAGCAACCCAGGAACCCCGCGAAATCAGGAGGTGGACCGGCACCCCCACTTCGTCCGGCAGCGCCTTCGGGGGCGGGGCGATCCTGTCGGGCTCCAGGCCGATCTTGTCCGGGTGCACGCAGGCCGGAACTTCGTCGTGGGTGTAGCGGTTCCCGCTTGCCGGGTTGAAGGGGCACTCCCATGACGGCCTGTTGTAGATGACGAACTGATCTCGCGGGTATCGAGTGGCCGGGCAGATTCCGCAGACCGGCCGCTCCGGGTCCCCTCGGTCCGGATGTAGGTACGGCTGCCCGTTGGGCTCCGGGATCTCCATAGCAGGCAGAGGGTAGCGGTAGTCGCTCTGCTATCCGTGTCCCTGGCCGAGTTCGAGCGCCGAGACCAGTACAGCCGCCGCGTCACATTCGGCGCAGGCTCGAGCGCCCTGTCGCGTCAGGGCGTCCACTGCTTCCTGGGCGCCCAGCTCTGTTCCGCTCCCGCAGTTGTGGCGGCACGGGGCGTCATGAACGACTGTCCTGTCCCTGCGGCCGGGCTCGGGGCGGACTACCCAGCCGGGGGCCGGCTGGGGTGGCGGCCCGGGTAGGCGCCGGGCCCGCCACGTTGGGCGGACCGCCCACCTCCGCGCGTTGCACTGCTCACGGCCGGTCGGGCCAGAAGACCGACACTGGTAGCCGAACGGAGGGCGGCCGTACCGCGTGAATCGGTCCGAGAGCGGCTGCCGCAGCGCGAAGGGCTTCGTCGTAGGAGCCGCAGCCAAGGACTTCAGCAGAACAGGCAGCACAGTCACCCGGGCGGCGGGTGTGGCCGGTGCTGCGATCTCCGGAGCCTCGGACGTGCGCGAAGGCGTCGTCGGGAAAGTCGGCCCGCACGGCATGCCAGGCCCCGGCGCGTTCGTTGTCGGGCAGTCCGGCCGCTACAGCCGGCCGCATCGGTGGGAGCAGGCGTTCGTGGTCCTGGACGAGGAACACTCGGTCGATGAAGTCGACGCTGTCCCCCTCGGGGCGCTCCTCCTCCAGCCACGTCCGAGCCTGCTCCCGGGTGCCCGGCCCCCACAGGTAATCCGTCGGGAACCGCGTGGTCTCGTAAAGGGTGTCGAACTCCGCCCAGTGAGCGTCATCCCAGCGACTGCCCGGTACGAAAGGGACGGCTCGCACTACGACGTGTTGGTACTCGTCGTCCTCGTGTTCGTCTACGTGATCGGTGGCGGTGAGCGCGTCGGCGGGCTCCATCCGTGCCCGCCCAGAACCGTTCCAGCTCAGCACGGCGATCTCCCGGCGCAGGGGTGCCGGGTACAGACGTCCGCCGGGAGTGGCCTGCCCCCACAGCTGGTTGATCAGCTCCGCCAGATCCCGCACCGTTCCAGCCGCCTCGACGGGGGTGTCGACGTGGTGGCCGGAAGGGTGGGCAACATAGTTGCGCAGTTTGGCCAGCGCGTCCTCGACTGCGCGGCTGCGCCGCCCGCGGAGCAACCCCGCCGCACGCGCCCAAAGGCGAAGCCCGTACAGCATTCCGTTGAACTCGATGGCGTGGGTGGCGACGACCAGCTTCGCTCCTCGGCGCTTCATCGCCTTGGCGCGCTTCTCGACGTCCTCGAACGACGTGACGGTGTGGGAGACGTCCAGGGCATGAGGGACGCGGAAGGTGATGGTGCCGGCGCACCATTCCATGAAGCGGTCGCGCAACGCCTGCTCGTAGATGAGAAGTGCCTGGTCCCCGACCATGGTGTAGATGTCGTGGCACAGCACGCCATAGGCGAAGACGGTACGCAGCCGCTCGAAGGAGTCGCGTGTTCCAGTCGCCACACCCGCCGCCAGGTCGCAGTCGGCGATCTGACGCTGCTGGAACTCGGCAGCGTCCTCCGGTTTCATTCGGCCGCCGAGCCCATAGGGGTTGAACGCCAGCGACAAATTGTCCGCGGTGCGCAAGTCCTCAAGCGGCCGGATTTCCATGCACTTCTCCTCACGATGGGAAACGGACCAGCATGCACCCAGAGGGCCCCGGCTGGCCAATCGATTCCCTTCGGATGGCTTCGTGAGTTCGATGCGAGATGGCTTCGCAGCAGCAGTTCGCCGGGGGCAGACAGGAAAGACCTCGGAAAGACTGGCCAACATGGGCGAAGGCATGTCAAGGTAAACGACCTTGCAGGAAACCCCAGGTCAGAGAGGTGATGCCCATGACCGTGGCTCCCGTGAGCCCTGGTTTTTCAACGACTGTCGAAGCCCTGCGGCTGCAGGAATGGCAACTCGGTCCCGGACAGCCCACGCTGGTCATGGACCAGTTCTCCGCAGAGGATTTCCACCTGATCGTCGATGATCGCGCGGACGTGCATGTCAGCTCGAAGGACGGTCGGTTCTACCTCGGCTGGTTCCCGCTCGGTCGCCCCGGTACCGATGGCGAGGGATGGACAATCGCCGTCACCGGCACGGCCAAGGTACGCGGCTACCGCCTGTCGTTCGACACCGAGACGCCGGCCGACATTGTCGCCGCTGCCGTGGCACGCGTGCTGGAGACATCCCGTCGCATACGGCAGTCAGACGCACACACGTAACCCCTCGCGTGGCGGGCTGCCGTCTGCCGAACGCCCGCCCTCTTTCATCGTTCAACGCTCCCCCACCCACAGGAGGCTGTCCGTGACGTCCTCGGAGATGACCGTTGCTGATCTCATCGACCTGCTGTCCGGCTGCGACCGGCATGCTCCGGTCCGCCAGGCCATGAACCCGTTCTTTCCGATGGCCCACCGCTTGGCCCAGGTCGTGCAGTCGGTGGACGAGACCGGCCGGACCGTTGTCTACCTCGCTGAGGGAAGTGACACGCAGGCGCAGCTGGGCCATCTGCCGCCCGAAGTCGCCGTTGCACTGACGTGGCAGGGCGCCGTTCAGGCACCCCCTCGCCGCCCTCGCCGCCGCGCCGGCGGCAACTAGACCCGCACCGAGCCCTTGGAGGCGCCCTGTACCCCGACTTCCCCCTCGACTCGCCCACCTCGCGTGGCGGTCAGCCCGCGTTCTGGGTCGGTCCCCGGCATCTTGCCGGTGACGACGGGCGTCTCTACGACCGTGTTGCCGACACGCTCGCCGGCCTGGGCTGGACGAGCCTGACGATCGTCCGCGGACGCCACGAACTGGACGAGGAACCGGAGGACCGCCAGGTCCTACGCAGCACCGTCCTGCACATCAGCCCCGACACCCTGCGCTGGGCGCAGTGGAGCCTGGCGGACGAGCCGTTCCACCTGGGGGGCCTGCCGATCGCCTGGCAGATCTCCGCCCGCACGGACACCAGCAGCCCGCTCGCGGCGTGGTCGTCCTATTTCACCACCGACGTCCCCGGCGAGGCGGTGGCCGACTACCTCGTCGCCCTCGACGCCTGCGATCAGCCCGCCGTGCCGTACACCGGGCCGGAGATGGTCCTCGACGCCGTCGCGGCACACGGCTGGCTTCGCGATGTCGATCAGTTGCATGCAAGAGCGACGGACCCGACGTTCACCTCGCATATCAGCCTCGGCGAGGTGCCGCCCCTCATCCAGGACGCCGATCCGCGCGTCCTGACCGCCGAGGCCGACGAGGTGGGACCGGCCGGATGGCAGGCGTGGGCCGAGCCCGCGCTCGGTGTTCCCTGCCTGTGGGCGGCCTCCTTCTCCGCCAGCGTCCCGCACGACCTCGTCGCCGTGTTCGCCGCCTCCCTCAGCTCGACCGCACCGGTCCTGCGGCGCGTGCTGCCCGAGGCCACCAGGGAGCGACTGCTGCGCGCGCCGGCCTAGCGTTCGACGGCACCCTGCAGCCCGACGTGAGAAGCCCGGTCCTCCCCAGAGAGAGGGCCGGGCTTCTGGCGTTCCATCCGGGTCTATGGCGGGCCCTGGGCCGGGGAAGTGGGGTGAAGTGGGGTCTGCCCGGCGTAGCGGTGTGGATCGCTGGCGTGGTAATACCAGCGCCTTGAATACGGCAAGGTGGCCACGTTATGGCGTAGCAATCCAGCCCAACTTGTGTTAATCGGAGCGACGTTGAAGTGGGGCGAAGTGGCGAAGGTATGGCGTAGCGGTGCCACGTTCCCGTGCTGCTGAATAGCTACATGCCTCGAACCGAAGAGAAGCCACGGCCTGCCCTCGAACTCCGATGCGGCGGAGTGCACGTCATCGTTCAACGCATCTCGCCCTGGGCGGTGGTGGCCATCGCCGTGGCCTTCGTCGCGACGGCGGGGAACGGAATCGCAGCGTCGTTCACGTCCCAACTCGCAGCATGGGTTGCGGCCCATTAGAAACGTGCCGGACGGCCCCAGGGCATCCGCTACACGCACGGCTGCCCCCGCCGGCGCAATCCGGTTCGGGGGCAGCAGTGCGTGCCAGGGCCGGTCAGCTGGCTGCTGTGGCCTTGGTGAGGGCCTTGCCGAGGTGGCGGTCGACGAGGGCCGGGGAGCCGGAGACGATCAGCAGCAGGCTGCCGACGCGGATCGCGGTCTGCTTGACCACGGTGCTGCGGTCTCCGGTGGAGAACGTCAGCAGCTGGCTCCACTGCTCGTCGCCCAGCCCGCGGGGCGCGGGCAGCTCCTGCGAGGCCATGTCGATGGGAGTGCCGCCGGCGAGGACCTGATAGGTCGGGCAGCTGGTCATGGCGTCGAAGATCCGGCCGATGCCGTTGGACAGCTTGGCCGCGCTGTCGCTGTACAGATCCTCGGAGACCTCTGAGGAGCTGCCGCCGTAGGTGAAGTCCGCCTTCGCCTTGCGCGGGAAGCTGAGGGTGCCGCCGGTCGCGGCGTCGCCGCCCAGCTCGCTCAGGGCCGGGCAGCCGATGACGGCGACGTCGTCGTGCTGGGAGGGGCGTTCAGGCTTGCGCAGGTAGCCCCTGCCCAGGTCGCTCTCGTTGAGCAGGCGCGTCTCCAGCGCGGCTGACGACAGCAGGGCAGCCTGCTGGGCGGCGTCGGCCTGCGCCCCGGTACGGGCGGACGGCGCGGAGTCGGACGTGGTGCCGACGGTGTCGGTGGAGCAGGCCGGTACGGCGAGGAGGACGGCGGTGATGCCGAGGATGGTGGTGGCGACGCGAACGCGCATGACGGAACTGACCCCTTGGTGCTAGGCGACGGGTGGTCAGTGCGGGCCCGGAGGCCCGGTGGGGTCGTAGGAGTGGTGGTCAGTGCCCGAGGTGGCGCAGGCAGTCCTCGAACGTGGCGTGCGTCGCGTCCGCCGGTCCAGAGTGCCGGTTGTACCACGCGGTGTCGAGGCGGGTCTCCTGCTGCTGGTGTCCTGCCCGGCAGCGCAGCCAGATCTGGCCGCGGGTGGAGAGGATGAGCCAGTCCCGGTATGCCCCGCACTCGGCGCAGGCCACCATCTCACCGTCGAGGACGAGAGGCTGCTTCCACGGCATCATCTTGCCGCCGACCTGGTCGTGGCTCGGTACGCGCAGCTCCGGCGGGAGGAAGTCGTCGACGACGGCGACCGGCTCGGTGGGCTCCGGTGTAGCGCGTGGCGCCCCGAGGCCCGGCGGGACCTGGTTCTGCATCCGCGCAAACACCTCGGCGAAGTGGCGCTGCTCCTCGCTCGGCCCCTTGGCCCTGCGGCGTATTCGATGAAACACCCTGGCGTCCTCCCCTTGCCTCTTCCAACTCGCTTCATGATCGTGCCTCACGCCCCTGGCGGTTTCAATTCACAAAGTTCACAGTGCCTTTCGGCAGGCCATATGGCGCTTCCTCGCATCCTTGGGTCAGGGCCGCTGTGGGCGAGGCACTCCGAGCGAGCTGGAGGTCGTCTACCGTGGCATGCCATGACGGTCCTCATTGTCGGAGGCAGTGGGCTCCTGGGTGCCGAGTTGGTCCTCCAGGCGTCTGCCGCTGGCCATCGCGTTGCCGCGACCTTCGCGACCAGGCCGTGCGATGGTCCGGAGGCGACGTGGCATGAAGTGGATCTGAGGGACGGCGGCCGTGTCGAAGAGGTCGTTGCCTCGCTCGCCCCCTGCGTGGTCATCAACGCGAGCAGCGGCAGCGCCAACTGGGCCGTCACGGCCGAAGGCTCCGTCCGCCTCGCGATGACGGCGGCGAAGTACGACTGCCGCCTCGTGCACGTGAGCAGCGACGCCGTGTTCTCCGGCACCCGAGTCCACTACGACGAGTCCTGTCTCCCCGATCCCGTCACCCCGTACGGGGCAGCGAAGGCCGCGGCGGAGACTGGCATCCGGCTTCTGACTCCGGATGCCGTCATCGCCCGTACCTCTCTGATCATCGGCGGCATCCAGTCCGAGCATGTCCGCCTCGTGCACGACCTCGCGACCGGCTGCCGAACCGGTGTCCTGTTCACCGACGACGTCCGCTGTCCTGTGCATGTCGGGGACCTCGCCGCTGCCCTGCTGGAGCTGGCCTTCACCGACGCGTGCGGCATACACCACCTGGCGGGTGAGGATGCCGTGAGTCGTCACGGCCTGGGTGTGCTGATCGCTCAGCGGGACGGGCTCGATGCTTCCCGGTTGCCGCAGGGGCTCCGCGCCGGCACCTCGCTTTCCGGCGCGCTCGACGTCCGCCTCGACAGCCGGGCCACCCAGGCGAAGCTGCGTACGAGAGTGCGCGGCGTCCACGAGTTCCTCTGAGGCGCACTCGCATCGGTGGCGGGGGCTCATCGTGTGTTGCCGGGTGCCTCGTCGCCGAAACGGCGGCCAGAGCTGGTCGTTCGGGGCGTCGGCGGGCGCACGGTCGCCGGATTGTGTGCCGTGCGGTTCGGTATTGCGGTAGCGTCGACCGGCAGATCTGCCCGGAGCCGCAGTCGCCACACCAGGACGTCACTGATCGAGTCCGCAGTGCCGAGTTCTCGGCTCTCCACGGCGTCGGACAGGAGCGCTGCTGGGTCGTGGCCGGCGGCGTCGGCTTCCGCGATGGTCGCGGCCAGGGCGTACCAACCGGGCTCGGCGAGGATCTGCTCGGCCAGGCTCGGCAGCGTTTCGCGCAGAAGCGCCGTCTGTCGTTGGAGTACCGGCTGGCTCAGGCGTCGGCCGCGCTGGTAGAGCACGCCGAGGGGCTGAGCGGCGGCAGGCCGGTAGGCGTTGCGCAGGTGCTCGGCGGCCCGGCTAGCGGCTTCGGCTTGCTGGGCATGGCCCTTCCTCGCATGCCAGTGGGCGGCGGCCGTGACGAGGAAGAACAACATGTCGATCACCATCGCCGTGGTGGCGCCGTCCTCGCCCCGGCCGAGGGCCGGACCGCCTTGGACGAGGTCGCGGGCAGCCTGCCGCAGGGCTCGATCGTGCCCGCGTACAGCGCGAACGTGAGAGCGCGAGGCCCGCTCGAAAGCCGTTGCTGCCTCGCGCAGTTCGCGGCGGGTGTGAACGGCAGACGTCTTGGCGAGGGCATCCAGGACCTCGCCGACCGCGGCGATGTGGGCGGCGGCGACCCCGTCCTCGCCGTGTTCGACGATGAGCACTGCCTGCCACACGGCCGATGCCGTTCCGCGGCGCGCGGAGGCCGGACTGCCCGGCTCCGTACGAATCGCTTCCCCCCGCAGGGCCGCAGGGACATCCTGCGCATCACCGGACCACCGCTCGCGGATGCGAGGCAAGGACAGGTCGGGAGCCAGGCGCGCACCGGGGTAGAACACCGGCTCGCCGTCCTTGTTCAGGTCGTCGAGCAGGGCGACCTTGTAGCCGAGCAGGTCGCCGGACGGGGCCTCGCGCTTGCGGATCAGCAGGCCGGCTGCGGCGAGGCGGTCGAAGAACTCCTCTTCGCTTCGGGCGCCGGTCACTGCTCGACGTACGCTCTCGCGCAGGTCTTCGCGCGCGGTGCGCTCGCGGCCCTGTCGCTGGGCCTTGTGGCGCTCGGCGCTGGTCGGGCGCTGCGCTGCGGTCCCATCCCCGGTGCTGAGCTGCTTGAGCCCGTACTCGGCTTCGACCAGGCGGGCTTCGGCCTGCGACCGCTTGGCGTCGTTGTTGAGGCGCGGGCGCCGGCCGTCCTCGCGGACGAGCGTGGCGATGATGTGGATGTGGTCGTCGGCGTGGCGCACGGCCGCCCATCGGCATCCCGCCTCATCGACGGCCGGAGCGATGCCGGTCGCGGCGACCATGCGTCGCGCGATCTCGCCCCATCGCTCGTCGGAGAGAACCGGGTCATCCGGTGCGGCCCGCACCGAAAGGTGCCAGACGTGCTTCACCGGGCGGCGCGACTCCGCGAGCGCCTGGACGGGCTGATCCAGGAGCTGCTGCAGATGCCGCTTCGTGGCCTGCGGATCGCGACCGGGATCGGGAGCGAAACTGTCCCAGGCCGCGACGAGATGCGGGTCGACATGCTCCTCATGGGTCCCTTTGCCGTAGAGGTAGCTGAGCAGGCCGAACGTGTTCGAGCCTCGCTTGTGGACGCGCGGGATCATCCGGATCGGGTTTCGGTGTCGAGGTAGTGCTGGATGAAGGCGTCCACGCGCTGGGTAGCGCGCTGGACGGCGCCGAGTACGGCCTCGGCGTACGGGACGTCGGCACCAGAGTTGGTCGCCTTGGCCACCTGGTTGACGTTGTTGCCGATGCGGCCGAGGTGCCGGCGCAAAGCGAAAAGCTCGTTGTGGACTTCTCGTTGGGCGGCGATTTCCGCCGCCGTACGGTCGAGGTCACCGGCGGCTTTGAGAGCGGCGTGGGCGAGGAAACTGGCGACGCTCATGTTGCACACGGCGGCTGCACGGGTGAGGAGTTGGTACTCGTCTTCGTTCATACGGCAGCTGGGCTGGCGTATGCGTTTGTTCTCGTCGCGCAGGCGTTCACGCTGCTGCACATGCGGCTTCGAAGGGGCGGTGTGCGTGCACTGCGCCCTGTGGCAGCTGTGTTGGTCCTGCTTCCCAGGATGCGAACCGCCCCCGGTCGCATCCTCACGGATCGGCGCCCCCCGGTGCCGTTCCGCTCCCGCCGCTCCAGGGGCGGGGGACGCAAGAGCATTGCTCCCGACGGGAGCAATGCTCTTGCGATAACTTGCTCGCCCCGGGACCGAGTTGGAGTCGGGAGCGGGTTGCGGGGTGGTGCCGTTCTGGGGCGTGTTCGTCATCGGGATTCGGACCTCGTGGAGCGGTTGCGATGCTGGATGGTCGCGGCCTGCGCGACGACGTCGGCCGGCCCCGAGAGGACGCGGACGGGCCCCTCGGACCGGTCCTGGACGAGCCGCTGGCTTGCGGCCTGCAGGAGCCGTCGGTGGACCAGGACATCCGCCAAGGCGCTGGCCTCGGCGGCGGTGGGCTTGGACGAACGAGGGATCACGGCGTGTCTTCCAGAGCGGGGAGGTGGCCCGGCACGGAGCCGGGCCACCGATACTGATAGGGGCGATGAGCTGGTCTTCTGCCAGTTCAGCCGCACTCGGGGCAGCGCCCGACGTGGCTGCTGAGCGCCCGGGCCATCCGCTGTTTCGCCGAGGCCGCCTGCTTCGCACTGGACTTCGCCGCCGGCCTGCCCTCGTATCGCTGGGAGTGAGCGAGCATGTAGCCGATCTCCCGCTCATACTCCCCGCGGACGGTGTTGAACCGGTGGCAGGTCTTCATGTGGTGCCCCTTGTCGTCGTGGCGTCCTCGCTCCGCAGTTCCTGGAGGACGAGGGTGATTCGGTCGTTCCGGCAGCCCGTCAGGCCCTCGCGGCGGATGATTTCCCGCAACTGAACCCGAGTGATCGCTCCGTTGCCGTCCCGTGCGAGCAGGCCGGGCACGTGGGGACGGACGTCCCGAACGAGCTGGTGCTCCGGCGGCTCCAGCTCTCGTGGCGGGCGCTGGCTCTGCGGGGTGCGGGACCGGCCGCGTTTCCCCTTGTTCTTCGTCCGAGACTTAGTGATCGGCTTCCGGCGGAGAGGGACCGTCTGTCCCCGGTCCCCGGTGGGTTCGGTCCCCGTGTCGGTGGTGGTCGGTCCCCGGTCCCCGGTGGGTTCGGTCCCCGTGTCGGTGGTGGTCGGTCCCCGGTCCCCGGTGGGTTCGGTCCCCGTGTCGGTGGTGGTCGGTCCCC